>NZ_CP066773.1 GCF_016466415.2 Ralstonia pickettii
GCCGGCGTGGCCACGCTGGGCGAGCTGATGACGCTGGCCAACGATCTGGGCCGAGCCTGGTGGCGCCGTGTGCCACGCATCGGCCCGGCCGCTGCGGCGACCATTGTGCGCACCCTGGCTACAGCTGAAGCGACACTAGGGCGCCTGGGCGCCCACGTCACTGGCGTATCGTTGCCTGCCGCGCTCCCCTCGCCCGAGCTCGTGCCGCACGCCGGGCGCGCGGTGCCGCTCGAAGCGATCCGCCTGCCGGCGGCCCTCGATGGCCGCGCCGGCATCAACCGGGGCGACATCAACCGCTGCCGCATCGACGCACTCAACGACTACCAGGCAATCCAGACCTGGTTGTCGCTGTGGCCAGCCGGTGGTCACACCTGGCGCGCGTATCGCAAGGAAGCGGAACGCTGCTTGGCCTGGGCCATCCTGGAGCGCGGCAAGGCCTTCAGCGATCTGCTGACCGATGATTGCCTGGCGTACCGAGCCTTCTTGGCACAGAAGGATTTCGGGCCACGCTGGAGCGGGCCGCAGGTCGCACGCACACTGCCGGGCTGGCGGCCGTTCCAAGGGCCGCTGTCGACGCGCAGCCGCGCCTATGCTGAGCAGGTCCTGGCGGCCCTATGCGAGTGGCTGGTTGGCCGCCGCTATCTGGACTCGAACCCATGGGACGGCATGCCAGCGCTGCGCGTGGCTGCACTCGATATCGACATCGAGCGCGCGGTGCCGCCGGCGGTCTGGCAAGCGCTGCAGCCATGGCTAGACGCGCAGGCCGCCGATGACGTGCGCTGGCGCACCATCCGCGCCGCCGTGTTGCTGTTGCACGATTCCGGCATGCGTGTGTTCGAGGCCGCCGGCGCCGAACGATCGGGCCTGCGGCCCGCCGGCGGCGATGGCCCGCTGTGGGGCGAGCTACGCATCGTCGGCAAGCGAACCAAAACGCGGATGGTGCCAATCAGCCGCCGCGCACATGACGCCCTGGTGGCGCACTGGCGAGATCTGGGGGACGAACACGCTGCAGAGGGCCCGCTGCTGGCACCTGCCGAGCCCTGCACCAGCCCGCGTGCGCTGGCCAAGGCCGCCGACGGCCGCCGCGGCTACAGCGACCGAGGGCTGCGCCACCTGGTCACTCGCGCCGGCGAGGCTTTCCGTGCGCACCTGGAGCAAACCGACCCAGATCTACGCGCCCAGGCAATCCATCTGCATCCCCATGCGTTCCGGCACGCTTTCGGCACTGCGGGCGCCGAGGCCGGCGTGCCGCTCGATGTGAGGCAAAGCTACCTGGGGCACGCCTCGCCTGCGACTTCGGCGATCTACGACAAGGCCGGCGCCCGCCGGCGCCAACGCGAAGTCGCCAAGCTGTTCAGCGTCTAGCGTCGGGAGTGTCCGCGCCTGGTTAGAGCCGCTAGGGGTCCCCCTGGGGGACATGGAGAGGGTTGCGAGGATCTGGGAGACTGTCGCGCGGCCAGCGCGCCTCGCGGGACCGAGCAGCGGGGATGACCACCAAGTTGTGCCCATGGCCACCAGCACCAGGCAGACCTCCCCTCTGCAAGCTCGCTTTTTGGCCGCGCTGGTGTTCGGAAGAGTCATCTTGTGCCGGCACGCCGGCAAATGAAAAAGCGAGAGGGGGAAACCCTCTCGCTTGGTGCTGCGTCGGCACAGAGCCAACTCCACGTGTTAAAACGCGAGCTCGCTATCACCAACGGGTGCATCGGACTTGGGCGGTGCGATGTCGAGCGAAATACGCGGCGTATTGTCCGCATTTCGCGCGCGACGACCGTACACCTTCAGTCGCGGAGCAGCTTCCCATTCTTCCTTCGTGTATTCATTCTTCACGTCGGGAGTCATGGGCAGAACGATCAGATAACCCGTGTAATCGGGCGACTTGGCGTTCTTCTTCTCGGTGTTGCGGAAAAGCCGACCCGAGAAGTGCTGCTGCCCCCTTGCACCCACCGCCAGGTCCAGGAACTGACTTTCACCACTCTCGGCATCCTTCAGGAAGGCTGCCAGCGGGATCTGCGTATCTTCGAGCTTGATGGAGCCCGAGAACAGCGGACCATTTTCAGTGCGGCGATCGTCGGAAACCGGGAACAGGACGGCAGTGGTCTTGGTAGCTGCATTCAACATGATGAACCTCCTTCAAAGGTAAAAGAGGCCATCCGTGGAGCGTCGTTAGACGACCCACGAATGGCAGGACGTCTAAAGACAGGTTCCAGTCTATGGAGCACTTTTGCAGGATGCAAGAAGATTTTTCGGGCGCCCTATTCCCTGTGTTTTCCACGGCAGCGGGTGCATGATGAAGAATCGATCCAGCGCGGGCAGGTCGTCGTCATCGAGCAAATTGCTCAGTCGCACATAAGTGCTGCCGCTTCCAAAGTACACCCGCACGTCCAGCTCGTCCTCCTCGATGCGGACGACTTTCTCCGGCGCAGCGCCCTCGTTGAGGCGCAAGTACACGTTATCCCCGGCGGTGATACTTGCCTTCAGGACTGCGATCTGTTCTACGCTCCATTTCATGCGATCAATCCTCTATGGTTACCGGTCGTGCGGGGCACTCGCGCGCCATCGTTTTTTTCCAATGTGTGGGTGTCTGAATGGCCTGCCGGCCCCCCGTGGATAGGTACACCCGCAGTTCGATGTTTTCCTAGTCGATGACAGCCGGATAGACGAAATCTGCGTCCGGCGTGAATTCGTATGGTGTCGGGTCGCCCTCGAACAGGACGTAACCCTCCACACCCTTCTCTCGGAGCAGTTTGACCGCGCGTCGCGTGTTCGCGACGACGAACTCATCAATGACACCTGGGTCGACGGGCTTGCCGCCGCTCGATGCCCCGTCACCCCTGATTAGACAAGTCATGTCTTTTCCAGAGCCGACCTTTCGTCCGAAAATTTGGTTCTTCATCGTGACCCTTCCGCAATTACTCACACAGTGGCTCGCGTCAGCGCGTTTTGACCTGCGCTCGCACTGTTGCAATGTGTTCGGGTTGAACAGCGAACTCGGCGTACTCCAGCTCCAAAAATTTCATCATCGCAACGATGCGGTGGCGGCCGTCCGTCAGACTTGCTCGTCCCTGCTCCACGCCCATCCACGGTGTGTAGCACCAGCCTTCGCTTAAATCCCGCCGAACACGACTCCACCGCGCCGGATTGAGGTTCAACTGCTCGTTGTCCGGCAACGTTGCGAGGGCGGCGCGCAGATCTATGGTGACGATCTCAAAACTGTGGCACAGCGGAGGAACCCGAAATTCAAGATCACGTGTCGGGTAATCATGCTTCAAGCAAGGTGGCATGTCCGCCATCGTCTTAAACCGATACCACTCGTCGCCGATCGTCTCGTCGCCTGCAGCGAATCTCATGTAAAAGTACATCGACACGCCTGCAGGAACTGGCGGCAATCTTTTTACTGGCATTGTTCAGCCCTTCTTCCGGTTCTTGCACGCAGCTGGTCACTGTTGCACTGTTCGTTCGCGCAGATAGTAGAGGTATACAAGGCTGATGGGCGCCAGGAAAACGGCCAAGCACCAGCACGCCATCATGGTGGCTAGCTTCCCCAGCGACACCCAGAGAACGCCCAGCATGAACTTGGTATCCCCCATGATGAAGCCCCAAACTCGTTCATAGAGGAACCGTGCATACGGGTATAGCAGGGTGTTTACCACGGCGAGTAGGAACATCCCACCGCTGCCGGGCTGGTGATTCACCTGGGCGAGCAACATGAGCGGGAAAATCAGGGCAAAGCAAAGGTGGCGCAGGTAGTACGGAAGCGTCAGCCCACCGAGCGACTTTTCGATTACGGCATACATTTCATCCTCCATCCATCTGGTTGTCATTGGCGAGGTTCGACAGGCACTCGCAAATCCTGATCCTCCAGGATGCCCGGCCCATCTCTATCTAGCGATTGTCCTTGACGCCAGCAGCAACAAGCCGCTCTGCGTCATTGGCAGACAAGACTGCTCTTGCCGCCCCATATGCGAACACAGGTCCCATCGGGTGACCGCCTTCGATGGAAACCTTAGAAAAGTCCACGCAGAAGGTCACGCTATCGAGAATGAGCGTGTTGGGCGGATGAATTCCGAGATCCTTAACCATTTTCTTGTCCTCTTTTCGTTATGCCGGCGCTGCCGGCGTTCCCCAGGGAATCACTGACCTTCTTCGGATACCAGTTCCGGTCGCCACTCCCTGACAATGGCCTCAAATTGCGAGCCATAGCCCAAGGTGTCCGGATAGTGGTTGTTCCGTGCGGCATAGCCAAACACGACCACCACGTCTTCCACGATCTCGTCGTCGAGCCCCCAGGCCACGGTGATATCGAACCCACCGCATTGGCCCGGGTTCCACCATGCCAACAGAAAGTCGGCGACACGTCGGCTCTGCCCGCTGTCGCGCATCGCGTGTGCGATCAGGCGTTCCAGGGCGGCTCGTTCAGCATCCGTCATCTTGGCCATGTCTTTCTCATGAGTTGAGTTATTGAGTTAAGCCATTGAGTTGCGCATCAGCTAACTGATTTCCTTGCGGATCAGACCACGCACGAGATCTGCGATGGAAATGCCCGCCTCAACTGCTCGCATCTTCAAACGCCGATGTTCGTCCGGGTCCAGGTCGAAGTTCACGCGCACGGGCTTAAGGGGCCGGTTTCCGACCTGCGACTGGACCATCGCAGCGCCGCCGACAAATTCGTCCCTCGACACCGGCTTACCGGCATCGGAACTCTTGGTGGCAATCTTGAATTTACTCATTTGCGTAACTCAAAAGAGTTGTTACTTAAACACTCACGCCTACGCGGCGACCTCAAAGAATTCCTGGGCGAGCAGCTGGATCTCGGCGCACGCCTGGGAATTACTCAACTCAACCACTCCATTTCCGTTGAGTAACGCATCACGGTAGACCTTTCGGTCGCGGATGATGGTGTCCGCGAGTTCGAGCTGATCGAACTGGCTTAGCGCCTCGCGCGCGTCGTCCACCTCTCGAATCGTCGGATTGGAGGGCGCCATCGACAGCACCGCGAAGGCCTTCAGGTCGGGATTCAGGCCTCGGGCCAAGCTGACTAACTCGTTGACCTTCGGCAGCGTCTCCAGATCGGCCTGGCTGGCGCGGGTAGGCACCAGCAACAGGTTGGAAACAGCCATTGCCGACCGCATTTCGCGGGAATCGCGGCCGCCGGCATCTACCACAATCACCTGGTAGCGCCGCGATAAATCGCGCAGCGTCGCCGCGACATCGCCCGTCCGCTGGATACACGGCACCGCTGGGCCGATACCGGCTTCGTCGCGTCGTTCGGAAAACCGAGCGCATGTCGCTTGGCCATCGGTATCGACCAGGACAACATCGACATTCTGGCGAACCAGATGCACGGCGATGTTGCTGGCAATGGTGGACTTCCCCGTACCGCCCTTCTCTGCTGCCACAAGCACGATCATACTCACATCATCACCTCATTTGAGTTGAGTAACAGAGTTAAGTATAAGAGTAACGCATCACTTTATCAACTCATTTGAGTTGATGAGTTGCGCCGATGCGTCACTCTTTTGAGTTAAGTTTTTAAGTGCCTCAACCACATTGATGCGCTGAGTTGAGTTTTTACGCGGAGCTAGTCCTGGCCATCGTCCTGCGCGCACACGGCCATGGCGCCATGCTTGGGGCAGAGGGGCGCCCCGACGAGATCTAGCCACTTCCGAGAAGTCCGGGCCGTGTAGCCGCAGCTGCCGCACTTGCACTTGATGTGCCGCCGCGTCTGTTTCTTCGGCGCCGTCGTCTTGATCCCTGGCGCCTCGCCATCGTCCGAGCTATCTGCGTCTGGCCTGGTCCGCAAGCGCGCATGCGGCAGTGGCCCGGCGTCGTCCAGGATTGGCGTGACGCTTTCCTCAAAGCGCGGGCCGGCCGTCGTTGATCGCATCGGACCCTTCAGGCCAATCCCGACCGCAACATCCCGAAAGGGCTTGCGGTGGCCAGCATCGAGGCCGACCGCGGCGTGCACGAGCTCGTGCGCAAGGATCGCGGCGACTTGCATGGGCATCAGGTCGGCCGACTCCACCAGGTCAGGCCGGATGAAGATCTCGAAGTGTGCATCTTCGCTGCAGCTGGTGTCCCAGCACTCGCCAATCCGCTTACCGCGCTGGCCTGTCGACGTGAATCCGATGGCGATCCGAATCCGACCAGGCAGCGGGGCATCGAGCGCTGCGAACATTGGCGCCATGCGGCGCGCAACATGGTTCAACCAGGCTTCACGATTGGCATGGCGCATCAGCTTCCCCCTCCCGATGGAATGTGTCGCCATTATCGCGATGAGTGCGTGTACACGCTCTATATTTTTCACTCCGAGCGCTTTTTTGGACCACATCGACCCATCCAGGACACCCCGGAGGGTCAACCAGTCCGAAAAAAACGCTCTGAGCGCCCGTATACGCGTCCTAGAGCCCTCGCGGTGGCCAACCCGACCCTCTCTCTGCCAGCAACGTGCTTTGGATGAGCGGAAAGGTGTTTGCGCGCGCCGTCGCGCCCGGATTGAGGCGCCCGGGGACCCCCGCCGAAGGCGTGGGGAGAGCGCCGACCCGGCGTAGCCGGGGCAATCCGGCTCTGCGGTTGTGCTGGCGATCGGGGCAGTCAAGCGCGCTTGCGCGCGTGATAGCCCCGCGTGCGGGGCGTAGATGAACAACCCTCACGGGTGGGCGCGAAGCGCCCGGGTGGGGTTAAAGGCCGCGGTGAAGCGGTTATCCACAGGCAAGCCTCGCACGCGTGTTTTTGGTTTACGTTTTACCGTTTTTAAATCGTTTTAGGCGGCGTAACTCATTGATTTAACGCGGGAAAAATGGCCTCGTTGGGCCTTTTCCCGGGTCTATTGGGCCTTTTTCCGGGCGCAAAGTGGTCATTTTCCGGGTTTCTAGGTCTTTTTCCGGGTGCTGTCCACAGGCGTATTGGGACATTTTCCGGGCACCATCCACAGGTGGCACACAACAGTTGTTGACCCAATACGCTGATTGGGCTATGTTTGTTGGTGTCCCAATACCCCGGAAGATGACCCAATGTTAGTCGAGGAAGACAAGCCGGTCGCGTACAGCGAGCCGGCGCTGGCCGAGCGCAACGTCACCATGAGCAACGCGCTCACGCGGGCAGCACACAGCCTGACGCTTGCCGAAAAGCGGTTAATTGCAGCGTGCATCGCAAAGAACGACTCGATCCCGTTTGTCGAGCTGCGAAGGGAAGGCGCCTGGCGGGTGCGGCTCTCTGCGGCCGAGTACGCCGAGGCCTTCGGCGTGGATGCCAACACGGCATACGAGCAGCTGCAGGGGGCTAGCGACAGCCTGTTCAACCGCTACGTGCGCACGGTGCGGGAAACCCGCAGAGGGCCGGAGGAATTCAAGTTCCGCTGGGTGGGTAGTGCGAAGTATCACAAGGGCGAGGGCTGGATCGAGCTGGTCTGGTTCCAGGAAGTGGTGCCGCACCTGTTCGGCTTGCGCCAGGAATTCACGACCTACAAGCTGCGCCAGGCGGCCGCTCTGCGCTCGGTCTACGCCTGGCGCCTGTTCGAGTGCTTCAAGTCCTGGGCGGCCACCGGCCGATACACGCCGACGATCGAGGAATTTCATCGGGCAATGGATGCGTCCGAAAGCCAGCGCAAGAACTTCAAGGATCTGCGCCGGCGCGTCATCGAGCCGGCCGTGAAGGAGCTGCGGGAGAAAAACGGCCTGCACATCGAATGGGAACCCGAGACGGCCGGTCGCAAAGTCGTCAAGCTGGACTTCCGGTTTCGCGTCTCGCCCCAAGGGGCGCTTTTCTGACAGGCGGCGGCCCAGGTGCCGCCGACTTCACCCGGAAAATGTCCCAATAGCCGTGTCCCGGTCGGAGCAAGGGCGGCGAGCCGACGCCGGCCGTACGCATCCACACGCCCGAACCACCCCGGAAAATGTCCCAATAGGCCTCCGCAGCAACGGAGAGGCAGCTGCTGCTGACCGTCAGGTCAGCGGCAACTGCCGATTGCACCCAACCCGGAAAATGTCCCAATGGCTTGTCCCAGTAGTTCGGCCAGAAGGTTAGCGAGGGCTTGCTGCAGTTTCCGGGTTGCCCCCGGCGACACGGAAAATGTCCCAATACAACCCTGCCGAGACCCAGATCGACGTGGCCAGCGTGCCGCTGGCCACGTCGGGCGCAGCGGACCGGAACCCGGAAAATGTCCCAATAGATTGTCGGCCTAGCCGGATTGCTTCTCGCTGCTGGGACCGAACCTGACTCCGTTTTGCAATTCGGCCAGTTGCTGCGCCCGGCGTTCGAGCATCTTCTTTCCGACCTTCTCCATGACGGCAGGATCGGCGTCGCAGACGTCGATCATGGCGCTGACGATTTCCGGCAGATCGATGACCGGCCGGATGAAGGTGCACTCCTTCATCCGCCGCTTGGCGCGCAGGAAGCTGTCGTGAAAGATCAGCACCGCCTTGACCCCAGGCGTTTTCTCCTTGGCCTTGGGCACAATCTTGCGCACGCCAAACGCCTCCGATTCGTCGTCGGCCTCCCACTCAGCGCGAGTAAAGACGACGGTATCAGGCTCGGCCGCCCCATCGTGAATCGGGGGAAGTACAACGAGCGCGTCGTTGTCATGCGGCTTCTGATTGTCCATGCTTCATTTCCTCCTGGTCCTTGAACCAATCGATGACGGTGTAATCGTCGTCGGCGACACGCCGAACGTAGGGTAGGGCGGCCGGCAAGATGAGCGCGGCCGGATCTCGGCCGGCGCGCTCCCACTCCCTGGCGAGAGTAGCGACCAACTTGCCGACCTGGACGCGGGTTGCGCCAAAGCCTGGTGTCTTGAACAGCGATTGGATCACCGCCTGCACCTCTTGCTCCGCCCGCGGCGAGCGGGCGAGTTGCCGGACGGCAGCGCGCCAGGTGTCAAAGCGCTGGTTGGTCATCCGCCAAGTCAGGCGGACGCCGCCGCCATGATTCCGATCGCGTGGCAGCCGCAGGAGTTCGTAGTCGTCCACGCGGATGCGCGTGGACGACTCCAGCGCATCGCGTAGCGGCTCCATCTGCCTGGCCGGGTGGTCACCATCGGACACGAGCAAGAACCAGTGCAGGGTCCCGTTCTTGGCCAGGTCGGCAAGGATCAGCCGGGCATTGCCCTTGCCAAGCCGCTTGCGGTAGGCGCGTTGGTCGCGGTTCAGCGCGACCTCATAGCGTTCCGCGAACTTTTGGCAGAACGCCAATGCCTTCTCGGCCGGAACTTGTGCGGCCGTGTAATGGCAATAGCCATGCCGGACAGAATCCAACAGGCGTTGCATTAGGAGCGTCTTGTATCGGATGACCAAAAAAGTTGTCGGGCGCATGCACAAAAAGAGAGCGTGTACACGCTCTTATCTAGCGATCCACCGGAACGGTCTGACGACCATTCCGGCGGATCGATTCCAACATAATAAAAATCCAACCCAGGCAAAGGAATCCAGTCAGTTGGAACGCACCGCGTTCCAACCTGATTATAAGAGATTCCGCGCGAAGCGCGTGCGGCCAACATATCACGCTACAATGTGATTGCTGACCGCCACAAGCGGCCCACGCGCGCAAGCATCACCTGCGTTGCCGAGGCCGCCACAAGCGGCCAGCAACGCAGCACGAGGGCGACCAACCCTTTGCAGTACGCAGTACAGGACCGGTCGCCCGAAGTGGTAATTGCGCGCGAGCGAAATTACACGGATTGGGGGCAGACCACCGCGACGTTTTGGGGGCTGACCATCCCCAAAATTCCACTCACTTCACACGAAGCTGTAAGGCTCTAGATGCGGGCTTACCACCTGCGTCGAGTACGCCGAAGTCGTATGCGCGTAATGGCGCTGGTACGACTACGACGAGCGCTGGACGGTGTAACTCCGTCCTTCGACTCAATCCCCGGGAGGGGCGAGTTTGGGCGACACGGAAACGGGCTCAGCGAGGAAATGCGCTGAGTTCCTGTGTAGCGTGAAAGCGGTAGACGGTGGCTGTCTGCACCGTCGTTAGCACCGCCCAGGGGCTGCGGGAGACCGTAGAACCTGTGCCACACACGTAGGCTGCTGAGGCGTTCCGAAAGGGCGCAGGCGTGCAAGGGGAAACCTGGCGCACGCGGCACCTACCGGCGCAAGCTGGTGGGGTCGCTGTATAGCTTAAGCGTGTAAATGCGGCCGAAGAGGTCGCTATGTGGTGGGGCATCAAGCCTGTCTGAAGACGAAGCTGTTGAAGGCACAACAGGTAAGCGAGCCGCTTTGGAATCTCGGGCCGCTGAAAACCTAATGGGTGAGAGGGAACACCTCACTGTTGTTGCTGGAGGCGCAGGCGTGAAGTCCTGGCGCGCAGTTTGGCGTCAGTAGCGTTGCACTAACGTGGGAATCGCTAAGGCCATAACCGGGCTGGTAACCCGGTGGCTATGCGAGGGAGAGTGGTTGAGTAGGGCCGCGTGGCGCAAGCCACGTAGCTGTTTGTCGCGATTCGTCTGAAGCGCAAACAGCAGGCGCAAGCCTGTCCGAAAGACTGCGGCGTACGCAAGTGTGAAGTTAGCGGGGTGGTTCCCGCGGTGGTTGTTGGAACGGGCGCGGCTGGTACCCGCGCCCGGACCGAATGGGTAATTCGGTGTCCTCCAACGTGTAATTGAACCCTTGAAAAAGGAGCTACGAAGATGGCAATTGCCAACACCCGGCCGGGCGGATACCCGGCATCGGCAACGGCACCGCCTAGCGGTGCCGGCGTCAGTCTGCAAGCCAGCGCAGTGAGCTGGAGTCAAACCGATAGCAGTTGGATCGGCAGGCAGTTCGGTCGCCCGTATGGGGCCGGTGGCAGCAAAAACGACAGTCCACCATGGCTGTCTCGGCACGCTGATCGCGGTTGGATCAGCGGTCAAATCAGTCCCGCCGTATGGACTGATTGCAGTACAGCAGTGGGCGCCTCGGCGCCGAAAAGTCAACCCGGCAGCAATCAGGCCGGTGGGAATGGCAGCGATGTTTTCGCTGTCGGCAAACAGTGGTCCGGCGCTACCGCGTCGTGCTCGCTGTGGCAATCCGGGCGTTGACCTGGAGAGTCAGTTGTCAAACGGGCCACAAGCCCGCGTCAGGGTCGATGGTGTGGGAAACCATCGTCTTGCAGTACGGCCGTAGACCGTTATCTACCCGGTCCAGTGGTGATGCCCTATGGCGGATCTGCTGTGCTCTATTTGCAGTTGACTGGCCTAAACCAGAGGGGGATTTCCCCCTCTGGTTTCACCGTTTTCTAACAAGATGAGGTAGACGTATGCTCGGACACCTTGGAATGCACGCATGGGTCGGCAAGGCAATCATGGCCCTGCTGGCGTGGTCGAGTCCGTGGTATTGGGTCGTGCTCGCCGTGGCGTTGGCCACGGTCGGACTGCTGCATCCCGTGCCGTGGACATTGAAGGACGACGAGGACTCATTCGTCGCTCATCTTGTGTTGTGGGTCCGCAAAGCGGCGGCATACACCGCGCTTTGGGGCATCTTGGCGATACCGTTGTTGGTGTATTGCAGCTTCGTTCTCTCGGCTGACACGTCTTCTGGGCAAGCGTCTAGCGTGTTCCTGGAGTGGGGCGCTGATCGTCTGGGCCGCTACTGGATGATGGTCGCGGGAGCGTTCGTGGTTGGCCTGGCGCTGCGTTTCCTGTGGGACCGCTACGCTGTTCCAGTGCTTTCAAAGTATTGGCGATCGCTTCGCATCGAGCAGGAGACTGACAAGTTGGTCGATGCACGGGAGGAAGTCGCCACGCTCAAGGCGAAGGAGTTCAAGCCGGAAGATTACTTTGTCGACGGCAAAATCTTCTACGGCTTGGACGATGATGGCCAGCCGATTTACTTCGATTTGGACAGGTTCCGCACGACGCACCACGCCATCCTCGGCCCGACGAACTATGGCAAGGGCATCGTGCTGCAGAGCATCTTCAAGCAGTGCATCCGGTTTGGTTTCGGCATTTTTTACGTCGATCCGAAGGGCGACAACTGGCTGCCCTACCTGCTGCAGAACGAAGCGAAGGCGGCCGGCCGCCGCTTCGTCTATCTCGATTTGAATCCGGAAGGGCGTGGCGTTTGGCATCCGTTCCTGGGCGGCGCATTCCGCCAACGACGCACGCGCATCGTGCGCGCGTTCAACCTGGAATCTTTCGGCACGGACGCCGATGTGCACAAGGCGAAGGAGCGCGGGCTGCTCGATGACGCGCTCGAAGGCACTGACGGCACGATCAAATCGCTGTTGGAATACGTGAAAAAGAACGCCGAAACAGGGCGCGACAACCTGTCGACCTTGCGCGATTCCTTGCGTGAATGGTCGCGTGTCGACACGTTCTCACAGTCCGTGAAGCGCAAAGGCCATTCGATCGAACAGTGCCTGATGAACAACGCGATTGTGTATGTGCGTGGTGACCTGGCCGACCCGGTGATTAAGGCCGCGACCAAGGCATACATATCGGAGCTGGTGACGGAAATTAAGCGGCTCGATGCAACGCGGCCGGCGCACGTTGTGCTCGGCATTGACGAGCTGAAGTTCCTGGCCTGCGCGGAAATCAATGAGGCGCTGGCCACGATCCGACAGCACCAGTGCAACATGCTGCTGGCCGCGCAGTCGATTGCGAACCTGGAAGCACCGGACGACAAGCGGCTCGATGGTAAGGCGCTGGCACGGGAATTCGAGGTCAACACGCCGATCAAGTTCGTTTACCGCGCTGCTGACGAGCGCACTGCCGAGTGGGCGGAAAACCTGTCGGCGGGGCAATGGCTCAATGTGGTGCAACGCGAGCAGACGAAGGCGAACAAACACGGGGGCGAGCAGTGGGAAGCGAATCGGACGGTTGGCAAGGAGGAACAGCCGGTCGTTTCGCGCAACACGTTGCTGAATCTGCCTGAGCGCATCGCCATTGCTTACATGCCAGGCCGGATTGCTTCCAAGCTGTACACCTGCCACACGCAAATTGACAACAGTGTCGCATCGTGGAAAAAGCCGGAGGAAGACACGACGATGGCGGCATAGCAACCAGGCGGCTCGCCAGGTGCGCATGCACCTGGTGCGCGGCGCCGCCGGCGGTGCGCATGGTTCGGTGCCGGCACAGCCGGCGCTGAACCGGGCGAGCCGCGCGCCTCTGTCTCTGCCATGGCCGCACCTGGTGGCCACCGTCAGAAATATCCCGTTCCGCACGCCAGTTGCGCGATAGTGCGGCTGGCAACGGCGATGGCTTCTAGCGTCTTCCTGGAATATGAACGAACAAAGGGCGGGAACCGAAAGGTTCCCGCCCTTTGTTTTGGCCTGGCGCCGCACGCCCGGCGCGGCCGCAAGGCGGAGGCGCCGGGTTGGGGCACCGCAGGTGCCACGAGCTGGGGCGCCGGCGGCCGCCGGCGTCTCAGCTGGGCGGCCGCGCGATCCAGGCATGACGGCTGCCTGATCCTACGGCGGCACCTCGGGCGGTCGCGTTTCAAAGGGACATACGAAATCGAGCGCAAAGCCCATCACCGCCTCCGCTCGGCCGCGAGCGCGGCCGGGTAGTGCTTGGCCAAGATGAGATTGAGCTTGTCCACCAGATCGGGCCGCTTGAACGTGGCATGCCCGTTCCCGTTCTTGAACCAGCGCAAATGCAGATAGGCGTTTTCGGCTTCTCTGCGCCTTTCGTGCCGCGCGCCGGAAATCAGCGCGTGCATGCCGTTCCTGTGGTCCGCTTCGGGCTGGCCGTCGAGCACGTGGAAGACGCGCATCAGATCGTCCAGTTCGTTCGTCGCGCGGCTGCCTGCATAGCCGCCTGTCATCAGGCCCGTCACGATGACCCGCTTGCCGAACTTGAATGGCTGATTGGTTTTGTAGTCCCAAGAAAGTCGGCGGAAGCATTGCAGGACGCCGCGCTCGAACATGTCGCCGCGCGCCTCGTAGAGTTGACCGAACGTCGCCTCGATGTTGGCGGCGGTCAGTTCAGGCACCTCGCCCTCGGCAATCTGTTTTGCCCACGTATCGCGGGCCGTGGCATCCATCAAGGTGCGCAGCCCGGACTCCTGAAGCAGGTAATTCCAGCCCTCGGCGTCGATGGTGTGCAGGATGCAGGTTTCCGCCTCGTCACGCTTCGCGTAGTCGCCCGTCACGCACACGGTGCCGCGCCTCGAATAGCTGTTGTCAATGACGAGGCGCGGAAAGCCGATATGCGCGCCGCTGGCCAGCTTCTGGGCCTCGCCCAGCAGGTCCAGCGCTTGGCGCACACGTTCCACCACTGCCGCGCGCTGGCTCGCCAGATTGGCGATGCTGACGCTCTTTACCAAGTCGCTCATGATGGGTCTCGCTAGATCGTGGCTGCGGTCTTGTAGTCGGGATGAAAAATGCCGACGCTGTACGCGAGCGAATCGCGCGCACGGCACACAGCCTGGTCATGGTTGCCGCGCGCCATCAGGTCGCGCGCATCGAGCAGGCACAGTGCGGCGCTGCTTTGCATGGCCGCCGTCGTGGTTTCCAGGTTTCGCGCGGCGAGGTTGATTGCGCGGGTAGCATCGTCTTGGGACTTGAGCATGGTGTTTCCCTGCGGTGATGGGGCAGATGACAGCCCCGGCACGCTGGCCGGGGCCAGAGACGTTCAGCATTGCCAGTTCGCGCGCAAGCCGCGCCAGTCTCGGGCCACAAAGCCCGTGGCCGACTCCAGCGCGGCGGCCACGGCTTCGGCGCGTTGGTCCGTCGAGTGGCGGCGGATCGCTGCGGCAAACTCGGGCAAGGTCAGCCGGGAACCCCAGCGCACGAGGTAGCCGCATGCTGTGATGGCGTGGCGGATCAGTTCGTTTTTGTCGGACTTGGCTGCGGTGGTCTTGGTCATGATTGGTCTTCAATAGATTGTGGCTTGCGTGGTCCGAGCCCTCGGCTCGGACCACCTTTGTCGGGTTGCCCGCGCGAGCGGGCGGGGCCGTCTTTTTCTAAGGCGTAGCGCTGGCTTGCAGGACGGAGGGCAGCCAGCGCTTGCCCGCGAGCGCGCGCGCGGCGGCCTCCACCATTTGCCCCTTCTTCATCGCGGCGAGCGGTGCCGCCTCGGCGGCACCGACGCCTTCCGTGACTGCGGCCAGCACTTGTGCCTTGGGCACGTGCGACAAGTAGCTCTCGGTGGTGGCTTCCCACCAGTCGGCCATGTCGAGCGCGACGGATTGCGCGATCACATCGGTTTCGTGCTCGCCCGCGCGCGGCTGGATGCCGTTCACTGTCACGGCAGTGCAGAAGGCCAGCAGCGACAGCAGTTCGTCGCGCGGCATCGCCAGAAGCACCGGCCACAGCGCATCGAGTTCTTCCGGCAGGCGGGTCTTCCAAGCTTCGCTTGCGGCCTCGATCTGCTGCCACGCGCGCGAGGTTTCGATGCTGGCATCAGCCTGTGTGACGGTGTAGCGCATGTCGGTGGTGCGCACGCCGACCGCGTTGGCACGCCAATAGCGTTCCGACCACAGCGACGAAACCAGCCCATAAGCGAGCGTGGCGAGCGCAACATCGGTGCGCTCGATCAGCACCGCCTGCAGGGCCGTGGTGCGTTGTGCGGTCAGGGCGCGGGTGAGCTTTTCTGAAAGGGTGGGTGCGGGTGCAGCGTCGGTGCCGTCACCGTCACCGGATGCGGCGCGCGTGGCGGCGCGCTCGATCTTGGCAGCGGCCTTGCGGTCTTCCGGCTTGATCGCGCCGCGCAGAATCTTGACGGTGTTGTGCTGGAAGAGAACGACAACGCCCGCAAGACTCTTGTCGGCCACGACCTGCATCTGGTCGCTCAGGTCGCTCAATTCGCTTTCGATCTTGTCCCACTCGTCAGACAGCGCCGCATACGCCTCGGATTCTTCCTCGCCTCGTTCCTCCATGCTGCCCATGTCGCGCTCGATCTTGGCTTTGCGGGTATCCAGCTTCTTGATCGCGGCGGCTTCCTTCTTGGTCGGTTCGCGCAGGGTTGTCGGAGCGTGGCCGAAAGCGTCCATATCGCTGTAGCTCGGATTCAGCAGCGCCAGCGCCCATGCCCAGCCCTCGGCGGTGCGGATCGCCTCGGCCTCTGCGCCCATCTTGCCCAGCGCCATATCCCGCACGAGCGCACCGTCAAGCCAGTAGGCAGCGGACTGGAACAAGTCCACCTGCATGCGCCCACCCGCAGCGAGATAGGCATCCTTGCCGACATAGGCGGCGAGGGGGCTGTCCGAGCGCACGGTGTCCTGTCCGAGCAGCGCGCGGCGCAGCTTTTCCGGCGTGCGCTCATGGTGAGGCTGAAACTTCCACACCTGTTCTTGCGCCGCGTGATCGTCCGTGACGGTCATAGCCATCAGTTGTTCAAGCGACATATCGTCAGCGCGATAGGCGGCGATCAGCGCGGGCGACACCTTGGCCAGCTTCAGGCGCCGCTCCACGACAGCGGGCGTGACGCCGTAGCGCGCTGCCACGTCCTCGATGCTGGTGCCGGCGTCCACCATCCTGCGGAAGGCTTCATATTCGTCGGCGGGGTGCATGTCTTCGCGCTCGATGTTCTCCGCCGTGGACAGTTCCAGTGCCTCCGCTTCGCTCTCCGCCAGCAGGCACAGCACTTCATGATCGGCATCGATCGCGCCTTGATCGCGCAGCAGTTCCAGAGCGGCGCGGCGCCGACGCCCTGCGGCGACGGGATAGCAGGTCTTGCGGCCCTTTTTGACTTCGGTGACGACCAGCGGGTGCATGAGGCCATGCACGCGGATAGTCGCGGCAAGCGCCGGGATGTTCGGCAGTTCGCCGGTGCGCACGTTGGCGTCGGAATCGACAAGGCAGGACAGGGGGACGGTAATCAGGTTGCGTTGCATGATGGGTATCCAATGAGAGAAGAGGGAAAGCGGCCAGCGCCCGCCCGGGCGCTGGCCGCGATGGGCTAGGCCTTGAGCTTGCGCATTTCCTCAGCGAGCACCCACAGGGCGCGATTGAGCTTGACGCCCTGGTCAATGCCGTTCACGGCGCGCGTGGTGGTGCGCTTGCCGGTCGCATTGCGACCGCGCACACCGCCCTTGATGATGTTTTCTTGCACGCGGTTGAACGTGGTCCACAGGTCGGGCGCGCGATCATCCATGCGGCGGACGCTCAGCAGGTCGGTATCGGTGATGGGAGCGGGTGCCACGGTTTCGTCGTAGCGCAGGGCGAGCGCGGCACGCGCGAAAGCCTGCTGCTCGCCGCCGTTGAGCGTGAGCGCCTTCATGCCGTCGCGCTGCGTGTCCACAGCCTCGAACGTATCGAGCACGGTGAATGCGCCCTCGATGACTTGATCGATCACGTTGCCCTTGTGCGGGATACGGATGTCCGCGAAGTCGTCGCCAACCACCAAGCCGTTAGAGCAGATGAAGCGATGAACACCGGCCCGCATCTGGTAGGCGCTCGATCCATCGTGGCTGTTGAGCAGGACGATTTCGTTTACCTCTTGCCCCACGTCGACCACGTGGTCGACATGGCGCAGGCGCAACAGGTGTTTGGTGTGCTCGCGCTTGCCATCGTCGCGCACGCGGGTCTGCATTGCCATGTACGGCTGAAAACCTTCCTTGCGCAGGCCGTTCAGCACGTCGATGGTGGGAATGTAGGTATACCGATCGGAGCGGCTTTCGTGCTTGCCGTCCGCGAAGATGGAGGGCGCAACGCGGCGGATGTCGTCATCGGCCAGCGGGGTCTTGGAGCGCACGACGTTGGCATTGCGCAGCGACAGGTAAGACATGGTGAATCTCCTTTAGAGGTTGTTGAGAGCGATCCTCTCGCTCGGACCTTCCTCGCTCCCGCCCCTGGGGGCGGGCGGGGGGTGGGGAGATAAGCCCCTTCCCTCACGGGAAGGGGTTGGGGAAGGGTGGGGTGATGGCAGCGTGAGACACAGCCTGTCGGCCGCGTCGTCAAAGCATCCCCCCACAAGTCCCCCTCACCCCAGGTGCGGGGGTTGTGGGGGGATGCAGACGCGGCTGACGGGCTGTGTGCTGCCGGTTTTCGAGGGGGCCGAGAAGCGGCCGACGTGACAGTGCGCGTAGCGCGCTGGCGCGGCGGATGCCGGCACCCTCGCGCGGCGTGGCAAGGGCCGTGACAGGACAAGCCAGACACGTGACAGTGCGCAGCGCTGGCGCGGGTCTGGCCCTGGCGCGGTCGTTGCTGCCGCTCGTCGGACTGCGCTCCTGGAAGGAGCGCCACAACAGGGGGTGCACCGCTGGCTGGCCAGCGGAAGCGTCAGGGATGGAAGCCCGCCACTGGCGGGGCGAGACAGGCACAGCCTGGCTCGATGCGCAGCACGAGAGCCCGGCCCGAAGCGAAGCGCAGGGAGACGCCCAGGGTGGCAATTGACGGCCAGGCTGCAGACGGAAAACGACGCAGCATCACCAGCAAAAAAATACCTGTTTGCTCCGCAAAATCGCAGGCATAGAATGGCCCGGTGTTGATCGACGTTCTGCCATTCGCGGGGCGTCGATTGACGCTCCCGAGTGGCCTTTTTCATTGGAGGCCATCATGTTGTCTGCAAACCTTATCCCTGAAGTCGAGCTGAACCTGTCTTGCCTGTCTGAAGGGCCTGATTTTCGCCCTGAGAGCAGCGAGGCATATGGCTCCTGGATCATGAAGGGCGCAATACAGATCGGCAGAGGAGCTGGTGCGATCTGGGCTGTTCTGGACGCGCTTCCGAGTCATCCAGACGCAGCTTGGTCGATGACGCTGTACACCAGAAAAGGCACGTGTGTGGGATCGCTTTGGTGCAATGCGAAAACGCACAATTGCCAGGGGCGTCTTTGGATGATCTCGGATGCCTACCCTGCGCTGATGTTGCACTGGTGGTTCAGACTGCCGGCCTGGATACAACGGCTGAGCCGCTTGCATCGAGCTGGCTACGAGCTGAAGCTGATGGGGTGCTATTGGTTGGACGGCAGAATCACTATGAAACCCAGCTGGGAATAATGGTGAGAAGTCGTCAGGCAGCAAGCGGGAAAGGCTTTTTAGCCGCGCGAACGGGGAGGGTGAAAACCTTCCCCGTTTTTCTTGTGACATCTCCAAAACGCCGGTTGTAAAATGACCAGGCATTGATCGACGTTTCGCCATTCGCGGGGCGTCGATCGACGCTCCCGGATGGCTCCACTCAACTTTGGAGATCCATCATGACTCAGACGTATGGTTTGCTGGCCAAGCAGTGGTGTAACAAGCGACTGCCGTTGCGGGTTCTCAAGTCGAACGCCGGGTATTACATTGGCACGGCTGACGAAGACGGCCCATGCTCGCGCGAGTCTGTGGAATATTTCCGCACACAAGCGACGGCACAACAGGCGCTCGACGACGGTGCTTGGACGCAAAAAGAAACGCCGTGAGACACACGGGAATCGGCTCCTATAGCCAACGCAGCACCAAAGCGAGAGGGTTCACCCCTCTCGCTTTTTTCTTGCCGCCGGCGCGCCGGCGCAAGCCTGCGTGGTCACTTCTTCTTGATGAGCGAGCGCAACGCCGCGATGCGGGCCCGGGCGGTGTCTGCGCTGGTCAGCGCAAGGTCGCTCGGGATCGCGATGCCGAGTGCTTTGGCCACGTTGGACACGTAGGGCCGGCGTTGGCCAGCGAGCTGCGCGACGGCGGCCTCGATGGCAGCGTCGCCGACCTGTTCGCGCAACCAGGCGAGGGATCGCCGGTCACGATCGTTGGCGACGATGACGCCAGACCCATCAACGCCGGCCTGCAGGCCGGCGTTGATGGGGGGCGTGTCAGCTGCTGCCGCCACTCGCCCGCCTGCTGGCGGACGCCCTGAAACATCGTCGTCAATTGTTTCCATGGGAAACCCGAAATTTCACCAGCGCTTACGGCAGGAACACCATACCTGGATTGTCGGTAAGCGGAATATCGGAATCGGCCACGACCCGCACCTCTCGGCCGAAGATTTCCGCAAATGCCGTCTGAAGCGAGTACCGCGTGCAGTCGAGATCCCCGTGCGCATTCATGTGCGGACCATCCTTCAACGTGATCTCGGCCAGCACTTCATCTGTAGCGTCTTTTGCTTTGATAAAGATTTTTGTGGTGTTGCCGGTTGTCATCATCCGTCTCCTTTGCCGGCCAGGCCGGCTCATTCTTGAGTCGCTGCCGTTGAGAATCACTGCGTGCCCAGCGCAGCGGTCAGCGCTTCCACCTGGCCAACGGTGAGATCCGCCAGCGCGACGTGCGCGCGGCCGTCATAGATCATCAGGCCGTAGATGCAGGCGAGGGCCCGGGCTTGCGCGTTCAAGGCGAACTCACCGCCAGGCTCTGCTGCACGCCAGTAGTTGATGGCTTGCTCGATCTGCGAGATGGTGTACGTAGTCATATCGCCCCTTGACGTTTCAATGCATTAGAAATGCGTTCCTTTGCGATGGCGCATATCGGATCATTGACATAGCGAGACTCAAGGAACGCCTTGATTTGAATACTCGAAAAATCCGCCCAAGGATGTTCGCAGACAAGGTTCGCGTTGTAATCCTTCAGCACAGGCCACGCAACGGTTGCCATTACTGCTACGAAGGCTGCTCCTACGATAAGTCGAAGGATTCTCTCAGTACGACCTGTCGTCATAAGCCACGCGACAAACGCGAGAAGGGTTGCGCCAATGAGAAATAGAAGAAGCATGTCGTTGCCTTCAACGATCTGAATACGGCATTGATTGCGCGTGCAGCTGCAGGAATGCCTGCGCATAGAGCTGCGCGAGCTGAGGGTTGCCGCGAAACACATTCCAATTTTCGGAATTCCTCTCGTCGCCGGCGCGCGTGAAATTCATGCTGCCCAGGCCCACGATGTTGTCGTCGATAACGACGGTCTTCTGGTGCATGCGAGGATGCGTCCAGTCGATCCGCACGTGCACGCCGGCGTGCACCAGGTAGGTTGCCACGCTGTAGGACGAACGAACGTTCTCCTGGTCAAGCACCACGCGCACGTCGACATGCCGGCGCGGATCTGCAGCTTGCGCAAGCGCGCGGGCGATGCGTGGGTGCGTGAACTCGTAGCCGGCAAGCCACACGCGCGTGTGGGCCGCCTCGATGGACCGCGCGATCGCGTCGGCGGCACCGCCGGCCGGCGAGAAATAGACGGTGACGGTGCCGGTGTTCTGCAGCGAGACGCCTTCTGCATAGCTGCCGATCGGAGACAGTGCAACAGTGCTGGCCAGCACCAGGCCGGGCACAAACGAGGGTAGGCGGCGCGGCGTCATTTCATGGCTCCGGCGTTGAGTGGATGGAGCAGCGCGCTCACGTCCGCCTGGCAGTTCATAAGCACCTTGACACCCTTGTGGATGGCCAGCGCGCAGAATTCCGGTTCTGGAATCTGCGCCGTTTGTGCCGCCTCTCGCATTCGCCTGTAGTCATCAGGATGCATTTCAAGCGTGACCGTGATCCGCTGCATGTTGTGGCCTGTCCATTCGGTATCAGTCGTCTGGTGCGTCACATCAGGAAACCTAGATTTCGAGCTTGATGCCGCGTGTTTCGGCCCATGCGGCAAACGCCTTGTCGCGGCGCAGGTGCTGACGCAGGATGTATTCGCCGATGTCATCCATGGATAGTTCGGCTTCGTTCATCTCCCGATAGGCATCCTGGTAATGCAGCAGCGCGGCATGCAAGCCCGCTGGAATAGTCAACTTGAGCGTGGCGTGCTGCGGAACCGGCTTGGCGACGGGCAGCATGAGGCGAGCTTTCTTTTCAGTCATGGTTTTGCGTTGAGGGTGGGTGAGTTGGGCACGTTGACGGCGCGCAGAAGCGGAACGCCGGCAATGCGTGCAATAGAAGAAATGCTTTGACGCTGAATCTCGCCAACGGCCAGGCCGTCGTCAAACCAGTTGTTGGCAAGGCCGAGCAGCACATCCGGGCGAACCAGGAACAGGCGCCAGTGCGGCCAGAACAGGAAGTCTTCGTAGCAGATGGAAAACGCCGCACGGTGGCCATCGATGGTGAGGAAGTCTTGGCTAAGGTCACCTAGAACGGCGCTCAGGGGCGCCATGGGCCGCCACAGGCCTGCCGGCACCGGCTGGCGGCTGTCGAATCGGCCATCGCCAGCGCCGAGCACGATGGCGCTGTCAGCGTAGCGGCGGGGTGATTCCGAAACGAGCAGGTCAACACCCATGACGAGTGTTTGCCTTGAGTCCTTGAGTTGAGTAAGTGAGCTATCCCACCAGAACTGCGTAGAGTCCCGCCACAGACCGGTCATTTCTTCCGGCAAGACGACCACGCGCGCGCCGGCGTCGAACGCCTTGCGTGCGGCGAGCTGCAACGCTTCGGAGCGCGCATAGAGGGCTGCATAGCTGGCCTGGTCGAGCTGGCCCATTGCCGTATTGACCGCGACCCAGCCCGCCGGCGGCCGTGGAAGCGCCTCGGATGAGGCCACAGGAGCAACCAGGAGCACCAACGCAGCGCCGAGCGCGGCGGGCCGACGCACAGGGAACAGCCACAAGGGATAGCACGCCAGCCCGGCTAAAACGAGAACGGCATACACCAGGCTGTAGATGCCGGCACCCGGGAGCAAGACGCTGGCGACATGCAACGGCGAGACCCAGCCGACGATGCCGATGGGTGGCACGGTCGATACCAGCAGCGCCAACGCCGCGCGCCACCAGAGGCCGCGTTGACGCGATGCCGGCGCCGGCTTGAGCACCATCCATGGCATTGCAAGCACGCAGGCCTGGGCGATCCAGAACGCGACGCCGACGGCGAGTGCCGGCGTCGCACCCAGTTCGCCGTGGACCGAGAAAAACCGGGCGCATACGACCGGGATGTCACGAGCGGCCACCAGGTAGTAGCCGGCCCACATCGTGCCCGCTGCAACTCGGCCCGGGCTTGCCGCCCAGAGCACCGGCAGCGCAAGCAGCACGATCACCCAGTTGCCGGGATACCAGGCGGCGAACGCGATGCCAGCACCGGCCGCGGCGTAGGCGAGAGCTGAGAGCAACGTTTTGGCCTGCATGCTGGCTTACTGGTCTTGTGACGCCGCTGCGCCCGTGGTCTTGACCGGCGCGGCAGCGCCGCGCAACACCACCTGTGGCACACCA
This sequence comes from Ralstonia pickettii, assembly GCF_016466415.2. Classification (NCBI taxonomy): domain Bacteria; kingdom Pseudomonadati; phylum Pseudomonadota; class Betaproteobacteria; order Burkholderiales; family Burkholderiaceae; genus Ralstonia; species Ralstonia pickettii. The sequence goes on from NZ_CP066773.1 coordinate 22,937, forward strand.
TCCACGTACCACCTCGTTGCCCGAGCTTCCTGGTTGCCCGCGCGGAAGATCAGCACATTGGCCTGATAGCTGATGACGATGTATGGATAGCTGCGGCGCCAGCTGAGAAGTGCGGTGCCGTTGGGCGTCTCAGTGAGGATGGCGGGCACGTGCGCCGGATCATCGAATTGAACGTAGATGTACTGGCCATCGTCGAAGACCTGGAACGGTTTCACCATGTCGGCGCCGCTGGTGGTCCAGCCGAAGTTGTACGCATTCGGAGCCGCGAATGCGCTGGCGGGCAGAACGGCGGCGAGCATCAGCGCGCAAATGAAGCGAACAAAGGATTTCATTGGTAGCACTCCCCAGCAACGGTATTAGGTGGAATTCGGATAGGCGCTTTGGTGATGAAAACAAGCTTCTGGCCAGGATCGAGCCGCAATGTCGGCTGGATGTTGGAGTTGCGCTGCAGGATCGTCTGCGTGGTCTGCGAAACCGCCTGTCCAGCAGCGGAGGTCAAGCCGGTGGCACCGCCGCCGCCATTGATATTGAGCGTCGTGCCGGTTGGCTGGCTTTGATTGCGGCCGATGTATTGAGCGATGCCGGCAATCAGGAACGTGGAGCCGAAAATCTTGAAGAAGTGATTGTTGACGTCGGCTGACACGCCGGCTTCACCGTTCGGATCGGCTCCGTTCAACCCATCGAGCACCATCGATGCGCCGTTACGGAAGATCATGAGCGCGGCGCCCATCTGCATACGCTCCTGTCCGATCGCTACGTCGCTATTGCTCGCCCCGACGATCCGAGTGCCTTTTGCGATCAATCGGCATGAGCCATTGATGCTGTCGTAGATGTCCCGGTCGACGGTCGCGCTGTACTGCCCGGGCATGTCGCTGTTGACGCCTTGGTTGAGCACAACCGGGATGGGCGTGCCGGGCATAACCATGAACGGCGATTCGGCGGCTTGCGGGGTCAACGTTGCGCTCTGGCCTTGGTTCGTCTGCTGTCCCTGCCACGCGACGTGACGCGCGTTCGTTGCGGAACCGGGCGTGTTCTGGCTCTGGCTGTTGGCCGCCGCAAGCGCGGCGAGCTGCGCTTGAATGGCAGGTGTCCCAGCTTCACCAGGCGCGGTACGTTTGTCGGCCTGTTGACGCTGCAGCGACGCGATGTAATCGGAAATCGGATTGGTGCCGGCACTGGCTGCAGCGCCTTGCTCGCGATCGCCATAGGACACCACCGCCATGGTGTCGGTCTCCTGGGAGGCTCGCTGCAGCGCAAGACGCTGCTCCGGGGTCAGCCCTTCCTGGGAACCAGGCGCACCCGCCGGCACGCCGGCCGGCGCGGATGCGCCGCCTACCATGCCGTTCGGCACAGGGCCGGATGGCGGCGTCTTCGGCGCCGCCGGCGCCGCGGGTGCCGGATGCTCCGTTTGTGCGCGCGTGAATTGATTCTCCAGCTTCTGAGCAAGCGCATCTCCCGAAGCCGGCTGTTCCTTCGCCAGTTGTTCGAGCTGTTCGCGCCGTGCCCGTTGGTCGGCCGTTTCACGCGGGTGCGTGAAATAGCGCACAAACACGATCGACAGAATCGTGGCACCGAAGAAAATGGAGATCGTCTTGGCCAGCCCCCGTCGCACACGAACGCGCGGGGCAGGCTCATTGGTCATGGGGGCCGCATTGCGGTCAGGCGTGGCCATCAAGCGCCCCCATCGATGTTCTTCACAGGCTTCGTATCGCAGCTGAAGAAACCACAGCCTGACCCCTTGCCATTGAAGATCCGCACCTCGTCCTTGCCTCGCTTGAGCAGCGCGCCGTACGTGACAACCTCCTGGATCTGGTACATGTCGTTGCCGAGCGGAATCACGCGCGCCATTTCACCCTGGCCATCCTTGTCCAGGATGAACACGGCCGACAGCTTGGCGTCGTGCGGCAGTTGGTAATACGTCATGCGGCCATCGTCGAACACCATCACCGGCTTGAACTCGGCGTTGCCCTCGATGCGGTAGTTCGTGTTCATGCGCGTCGCGTCGATGCGCGGGCTCCCCGTTTTCGAGCCTCCCGCTTCTGGGCGACCTGGTACACCAGGCGTAGCCGGAATTTCGAAACCGAATACGGTCGGACTTGCGCCGACACCATCGCCCAACGTGTCTGTGTATTGCCAACTCACACGTTGATATGCCGGGCCGTCGTCACCCGAGCACAGTTGAAGCTCGTAGCGTCGTTTCGACGTGATGATCGTCGCGGCCGCGCGCTGTCCAGCTGCAGCCGGCACGATGAAGAGGTCGCGCTTGGTGACCGATGGCATCGTTGGCCAGAGCTTCTTGTTTCGGTCGCCGAGTGTGAACGACACCAACGTCTCGTCGTCACCCAGCACCAGGTGCGTCTGCTGATTGGGCCGCATCGGAATCGGATATGTGTAATCCGCGTCGTAGGCGTAGGTCGCAAGCGTCGGGTCTTGCTGCTCAGCAAAGGGGCCGAAAGCAGAAGACTTGGCGCAGGGCGACGCCGCGCGAGCTGCCGGCGCAACCTTCGACATGCGGCCGAACTCGCCCTGGGGGCGAGGAGCGGCTGCAGGGACATCGGCATAGACCGATGCGGCATGCGTTGCCATCGCAGCAATGATGAGAATGGCGCGAGGTAGCGTCTTCATTTCGTCGATCCTGGGGTAATGCCGGTGTACGGAGTAATGGACAGGCCCGTGATGCGCATGCCGATCGGGTTGTCCTTCCTGTCTTCCGGCTTGAGTTGTTGCGGCGCGGTGAGGAAGTTGATGGTGAGCAGCTTCTGCTTGGGCGTCTGGCGAACGCCGGCAATGCTCTCGGTCAGAGTGACGATCATGTAGGCGATGTTGCCGTCGGCCGAGAACGATATGGAGTTGTCTTCGAACTGACGGGTCAGCCCGGGCGTGTTGACGACGCGCTGGGCCACCGGATCGGTTTCAGTGATGTAGGTGTCGAGCTCCTTGGTTGCGGCACCGGAGGTCCACGTGCGTGCAAGCGGGATCTGTCGCTTCAGGGTGTCTTGCGCATCCAGGTTGATCGTGAATACGCGGGTAGCCCACTTGCGCAGGAAATAGGCGTTGTTGTCGGCGGTCGGGGTGAACGCCTCGGCGTATTTCTCGCTGTAGTAGACGGCACCGCTTTGCTTGTCGCGTTCGACGAAATAGGGCTTCGGGCCAGAGTTATCGCTAATTCTGACGATCGCGACGGTCTGCCCGATGGAGATAGCCGCGAACACAATGGCGACTTTCGTTGCCAGGTGCTTGTCGAGAATTGGTTTCTGAAACGCAGCAAACCATCCACGGACGCCCTGGCCAGTTCCGGGCGGCGGAGTAATTTGCATTTCAGGGGTGGATCTGGAGGAGAAAAGTTTCATCAGGATGCTCCGTTACCTTGTGCCATCTTCGAAATAGCGCCTTTGCCAAAGCCCTTGAGCGAAGCTCCGCCGCCGCCGGCGTACGTGCTGGCGATTGCCGGGACCTGCCACATCAAGAACGCGCCGATCGAGGCGACGAGGGCGAGGGCGATCAGGGCCAGATAGGCCGTGTTGTAGTAGATCTCGCTGCCGACGCCGTTGGTCGCGGCGACCTTCTGCAGCAAGGCATTGAAGCCAGGCACAACGCCCTTCATGACGAGGCCCATCATGATCCAGGCGATGACCTTGTAGAGGCCTGCGCCAATGACGGCTCTCAACCAGTTCTCGAAGAGAAATTCCGTTGGCGGGAAGACGAACCAGGGCACAAGAATGGGACCAAGGCAAAAGGCGATGTGAAGCAGGATCGAGCCCATTTGCACGACCACAACGAAGATCAGCACGCAGAGCACCATGGCGATCAGAGCGATGGCCTTTGCGAGAAGCGTGAGCAGCACAACTGGCAACGTTTTGAAGGCTGTCCAGAAACTGGTGTTGTCCAATGCGTTGTCGTTGACGTCATGACAATCCTGGTGGCTGGTGCCAGTAGGAATGCCGCCGTCCAGCGTGTAATCCGGGACATCGGTACAGACTGTGTGCGATTGGGTGCGCGTGCCGGACATGACCGTCTGGATGGCGCCGACCAGGGTGTTGGCGAGCGTATTCGAGTCGGCACTGCCACCGGCGACGCGATCGGCCATGGTTTGCATGTTGCTCACGAAGTAGCTGTGCACCGTGCCTGACCAGGTGGTGAGGATCAGGAGGAGTACCGCGACCTTGACGACGTGGCGCAACATCATCGAGAAGTAGTTCGGAAAATCACCATCGAGCAGCCACAGCAAGGTGTGCCAGGTCGCGACGATCAATCCAAGCGCCGCAAGCAAGTCGATGCCGTCAGAAACAAAGAGGTTTTCGAGAGATGAGCCCGCACTTTGTACGGCGGCGAACAGTTGGTTGATTGTGCTGAGGATGTCATCCATAGCGTTAATCCAGGACTCCGGTTGCGTAGAGGGTTCCCATCACCAGCGCGGCCGGCACGGCGACGATGGCGGCGGCCAGGATCTGAGGCGATTCCGCTTGCACAACGAGAATGGCGTAGACCATCGACAGGCGCGCTGAGCGGCGCACACGCGCGTCCTTGACGCGGTGGCGAGGCTGCAGCGCGCCACGTTGAAACAGATTGGAGAAACGCAACGGTGGCGTCCGCTCCTGGGCGGTCGCGTGCTGCGCTGCCAGGTACGCGCGCACGACGCGGATCACGCACCGCAATTCGGCACGTGATCGACAGAGTTGGAGGATGAGCCACCGTATCAGCATGGTGAAGTCGTGTTCTTTATGAGAGTCAGAAGGGGTTATTGATCGCGCGGCAGTTGGAATGCCGGGGCGTTCTGGATCATGGTTTGTTCCTTCGTATTGATGTCCGCAGCCTGTGCCGAGCGAGCTTTGAGCAGCTGTGCCACGTTGTCGCGGTTCTGCGACTGGTCCGCCTTGTCTTGCATCTGCATGGCGACTTGTCGCTGCATGAGGGCATGCAGATCGATCATTTCGCCGGCCAGGACGTTGGTTTGCTGATTCAGCATCTGCAGCCCCTGAACGTTGCCGGTGACGCCTGGGATCTTGGATTGGATGCTTTGCAGGTTCTGAGCACGTTTGGCCAGCGAGCTGATGGCATTCAAGTCCTGGTTGAGTTGTGCCCGGTACACGCCGCCTTGCGATTTCGCGAGTGACGACAGCGCCGACAGCCACTGCGACGGCTTCAAGTTGGCCGAGCTCATGTCCGACATGGCATTGCTGAACAACTGGCTGGTGGACTGGGCCGCTTGTTGCAGGTCCGTCACGGCCGAGTAGAGGGACCGGAAGTTGTCGAGCTGCTGGGTGTAGGGCGCGATGGTCTCGTTGATGAGCTCGCCCGGCACCTGGGCGAGGTTTTGCAGCCGGGTGATTTGCGCCTGGATGTTCTGCTCGACCATCTGGGCTTGCTGGGCAACCGAGGACACCAGTTCGGCGTTGTTGAGCAACTGCGTAATCTCGGTCGCGCCGCCGAAGCCAGCCACGCTGCCGGCGAATGCTGAAGCTGACGTGCAGAGCGCGAGCGCTGCGGCCGCGCGCTTCGCCGTGCGGGCAATACGCGAGGCCTTGACTGCATTCACCTCAGCGGAGGTCAAGCTGAGTTCTTCGTACTGCTTCCGGGTTTCGGGTTCGAGTGCCTTGGGGGCAGCAAATACGCGCACCTCGATGTCATTGCGAATGAAGGTCTTATGCATGGCGGTCCTCGTCGTCTAGGTTGAGTTTGTCGGCTTCGATCTGTGCAGTGGCCTCCTCGATGTAGCGCTCCTTCCAGTCCGGCTCCCCGGAACGCATATGCCGATCGAAGAGGATCTGCGCCTGCAGTTCGGAGCGCAGGATGGCCTCCGTGCGCGGAGGCAGGGGAACTGAGACGCTGCGGGAGATCCCGCCGTCCTCGGTAATGAAGTAGTCGCGCTTGGCTTTGAGCTTCTTGATCGCGTCCTGCTGGGTCTGCGTGAGACCAAACTTTTCCTCGTAAGCCTTCTTGGTATCCGGCTTGAAATCCTTGACGGGCACGAAGACGCGGATCAGAACGTTGTCGCGGATGGCGGGCCAAATCGGTGAGTTGGCGACTTGTTCGGGGGTCTGTGCGTCCATCCAAACGCAACCGAGCAGCTTGCGCATGGTCACGATCCATTCACCGATCTGCTTGGCGAACTGGTTGTCATCGAGCAGCGACCAGATTTCCGGGAGCATGACGACGGTTGGCGCGATGACCCCGCGCAACCGGCGTTGCTCGATTTCGTCCTGAATACGGTAGGTCGCGTAGGAGAGGAACGGGCGCGCAACGGCGTGATCCTTGAGGACCTTGTCCGTTGCAATCGAGGTCCACTGCGTGTCGTCGAAACCGTCTTGTTCGTTATCGAAGTAGAGCGCGTCGACCGCCTCGCCCACCCACTGGTCAAGCTCGTTTTTCAGCGGGCCATTGGGCAGGGAGGCGTGCACGAACCGCAGACGCCAGAATTGAGGGTCGCGCGTAGCAGCTGCGCGTATCGCCTTCTCGATGGCTTTTCGATCGTCCGTGGTGGGCCGATAGCCTCGCTGGCTGGCCAGCAGCACGGTCCAGTCGACCAGGAACTTGAGATGGCGGAGATGACCCAGCAGAACATAGGGATTGCAGGTTGCCCGCTCCTCTTCGGCCACGGTGTTGGCATCGGCCGCAAATTGCAGATAGCGCCCACCCTGCAGGACAGTCGGAATGCGCATCGACAAATTCATGTCGAAGCCGATCAGCCGCGCGTTCGGATATTTCCGGAACAGTGTCGCGCACAGCAACATGAAGATGGTCTTGCCGAAGCCCGAGCGGCCACAGATGAGCATGTGGCCAAGGTCCATCAGGTAGGCGGTAAACCAGAAAGGCGTACCGTATTCGGTGGTAAACGCCGCCAGCGCCGGAATCCGTGTGCGCATCTGCTTGGACAGATGCGCATTGAACATTGAGCCGCGCGAGACGCCGCGCAGCGGCAGCAAGCGGGAAACGGCTTCGGTGTCGAGAAATGCCCAGCGCGCGCACTCGCGCCACATACCCGGAATGGTGGTCGCAAACGCCGACATGGCGTGCAGAGTCTCGCGCACCGGTATGAACTGGGCTGCGCGCAGAACGTCTTCCACGGCGTTGTGTGTCGCCACGGCTTTCTTGTAGGCCTGCTCGCCGGCAAGACCCTTCGAGGCCGGCGTTTCCTCGAACACGGGCGAGTATGCAATGACGGTGAAGTTGTAGAAGCCGTAGATCTCCTCAAGCATTTCGACCTTGCCGGCGCGTGTGTTCGCCTCTTCGGCGGCCTTCAGGCGCGTTTTGTTCTGGCGCCCTGGCTTGGCGTCCATATCAGTCCCGCGCAGGGTCGCCGCGAGCAGCTGGCGCACATCGAAGCGCTGGCCTTCGTGGTACTTGCGGATACTGTCGATGAAACGCTTTGCTGCGCTGGGTGACGACACACGGAAGCAGTGGCTGATGGTGAGCTCACCCTTGATCTTCAGGAGGTCGTCCAGGGTCTTGGGCGACGCATTGCTTGGCCAGTAGTCCCGCTTCCCCGGAATCCCCGTTGCAATGCCGTATCGCTGGCGCCCGTTCGAGTAGAAGTGCAGGTAGTCGTGGCCCGGCGTAATTTCCGTGTCGCACATCGCCTGGTCGAGTGCCGGCGTTTCCGGGATGTCCAGTTCAGTGATGTGATCGCTTGGCGGGGAGCAAACCGCGTGCATAAATCCGCCGAGGCGCTTGCCGGCCAGACGCCGCATTTTGATGTGCGGGTTGTCGGCAGCGAAGCCGTGCAGGATAGATTCAAAGGTTTCAACAGCTGCCTCCAGTTCGGACTGCGTGTAGGCGAACTGGTACTGGTCGGAAAACGTGGCGCGCACGGCCTCCCAGAGCGCGCTCGGGATCGACAGGTCGTCATGCGTAACGCCATGCATGACGCGCGAGGCGAATGCGTCGAGCCCGACCTGGGGAAGAAGCGAGAACGTGACGAAATGCCGGTTGACGTAGTTGCCTTCGGCCAAGAAATTCGCGTGCCGATCGTCGTCGACCATCTGCGCAACCTTGTCCGGCATGGGCAGGGTGACATAGCGCGAATCCAAGCGCCGATGGACCGTCCACCAGAGCGAGATGGGATAGCGCGACAGGTTGCCCAGGCTGGCGGCGACGTGCTCGTAAAGTTCACGCATCACCGTCATGGAAATGCTGTTGGAATCAGGTGCCGTGAATTCAAAGGACACCATCAAGGCTGAATCCTTGTTGGCGATCATGAAATCGCTGTACTTGAATAGCCACGGCACGAGCTCAGCGGTCGATCGCCTCCGGCCTGCTAGGCGTTCCTCGATCTGTGTGAGCGATTCTCGGTCGAACGGCGAGAGCGTAGGGTTGTTCAGCACAGTTCACCTCGCGCGAAGCCCTTGGGGCGAGCATTACGTGTCTGGCGAAGCATCGGCCGCGGCTCGTAGAAGTCGCCCTGTTTGCTGTAGCGCAAATAGCAGTTGAATTGGTCAGGATCGCGTTTCGTCGCGAGCCACAGGATCAGATGCGTCGGCGGGAGCGCCAGCAGGACCCACGGATTGCGCAGGCCTACGGCGGTGAATATGAGGATGGCGAGCTCGCCGGCGCAGAGCTTCCTGTCAATGCCCCCCATCAGGAACTTTTCGAGCATGGTCTTGCGGATGGGCACGGACAGGGAGTCGGCGGGCGTATCCGCCGCCGGCGTGCCGGCTTCGATCGCGGTCGTCATGATCGTCAGGCGGTGCAGGCCACGCCCTTGTTAAAGAGCTGCGACCACAGCACCGGCATGTTGATCAGCGCCATGGTGCCGACGAACCCGCGCAGGATGTTCTGCTTGATCTTGCTGTGGCCGTCATCGAGCAGCCACAAGATGAACGCCCCGGCAAATGCAGCGAGGGACACGATCATGATCAGTTCGTTGTCAAGCACCTGCTGGTAGATGTTGCACAGGCCCCCGTTCCAGATGCCAGCACGCGCGAGGCCGGGGATGGCTTCGATCCAGAGCGCCAACAGCACGCTGCGGATCAAGCTGCGGTGACGATCCACCTGCGCGTGAATCGCTTGCTTCGTGTCCGCAAGGCGCGAGTGCGTGGTGAGATAGCCCTGCGTAACGAGGTTGGTGATGCGGTGCAGTTGGGACAGAACGTTCATTACAGACTCCTGGTTGATTAGGCGAAACGGGAAAACAAAAGGCGTGTCTTGTAGCGGCCGTCCTCAACGCCCAGCACTTCGCGGAGCTCAACAGGCCCGCGCGTGCCATCACCTTGTCGATCGGCATGCAAGAAGAAGCGGAAGGTCGAGGCGATCTTTTTGCGGAGATCCTCGGTGGCGATCAGGCGGCCTTCCTCGCTCATGCGGATGTACGACTCCAACTTGTAGGGTGCTTCATCCGCGCTCGTGGCGTGCAGTGTGCAAATCGAGCCGTCATGCCCGGTGTTCAGTGCTTCCACCAGGTCGAAGGCCTCGGCGCCCCGGACCTCGCCCACAAAGATGCGGTCGGGCCGAATGCGCAGTGCGAACTTAATGAGATTGCGAATCGTGATGTTCTGGTTCGCTTCGAACGACACGAAGTTGGGCAAAGCGATCTTCAGTTCGGCGGTGTCCTCGATGGTGACAATGCGATCGGATTCCGGAATCGCTTCGAGCAACGCATTGAGCAGGGTGGTCTTGCCGGATGAGGTGCCGCCGGAGAACACAATGTTGTAGCGCTGGCGCATGATCCATTGCAGGCAGCGCATCAACGCCTCGCCGCCTTCAGCGGCGTGGTCGAGAACAGTCCGATCCTGCCGGCCGATGAAGCGGTTCTGCGAGGCGGGCAACACGGCGAAAGCACCGTTGCGCACGTAATCATCCAAGGCGATGCGCCGCACGGAGTGCTTGCGGATCGACATCATGTCGCCGTGGATTGACACGGGGAATCGGGCGGCTGCGATGCGCAGGCCTGGCAGGCGCGCATCGAGCAGCGGCGCCTGATCCTTGTCGTTGATATTGGTCAGAACCGTGATGGCGGTATCGAGCGCGGCAGGCGCGATCGCCAGCCCTTCGATGCGCTCCATCACACCGCGCCGCTCGCGGTACACGACATCGTGGCGGTTGATCATGATTTCGTTGGTTTCCGGGTCTGCCATCATTTCCTGCAGATCACGCAGGTAGTCATGGAGGACCTCGAACGCGAAACCACGTGTCTGCTGGTCATTCATTGGGTGGCTCCCAGGAGACGATGGTGATGTCCGATGACGTGTTCGTCTGCAGGCGGCGCGCAGCAGCACGCGGCGCCTCCACAGGCCGTACTGAGGCTACTGGGTTGGCAATTGCGCGGCTCGGCGTAGAGCTGGCCGTCGCCAACGCCTGATAGACCTTTCGCGCGTAGGCGAGACGCTTTGCCGGGCTCTTGGCGTTGTAGGCCCCGACGGCATCCCACGTGAGGCCGAGCTGCTGGATATTGCGAGACAGAATCCAACTTCCTACGTAGGCGTTGACACAAGCATCAAACAGATGCGCCCGGGTGATGCCATAGCGCGCCAGGCTGGGTAGCCAGCTTGAGTTGATCTGCATGAGACCGATGTCGGTACTGCCATCGCTGTTGGCGCCAACGGCGTCCGCGTGCATCCGCGACTCCACCTGGGCGATGGCGCGCACCAAGCGCGCATCGACCTGGTGGAACCTGGCGGCTTCGTCAATACAGTCGGCAAAGGCCAGCGCCGGCAATAGCGCCATGACGAGCAGGAATGCAGAGCCCTTCATGACGCATCCCGATCGAAAAGGTCACGGGTCCGCTCACAGCGATGCGCGGGAATGGCTTCGCCGACGCGGACAAATGCCGTGCAGCAGGGCTGCCCGTCCTGGGCGTACTGCCATTCCTTGGGGTACTGCGCGTCCTCGATGGTGTATGCAAAGGTGGCCCCGACGATGAGGCAGGCGCTCGCATCAAATTCGAGAGGTTCCATCCCGGCGTGCGTAGCTCGCACGCAGTTGCGGCACCAGGCGTCGATGAAAAGCTCTCCTTCGACGCCGTTGTGCGGCCGGTATTTCTCTCCGGCGCGGGCCGCACAGAACTGGGCGAGACTGTCAGGAAAGATGGCGCGCGAGTTCATCGACGGGCTCCGTGGATGAATCACAGCGGAATCTCGTCTTCGCTCTCGAAATCGTTAGCGCCTGCCGTGCCACGATCGCCGGGCGCCTTGCCAAGCATCTGCAGTTGGTCTGCGACGATTTCGGTGCTGTATTGCTTCTGGCCGTCCTTCTCCCACTGGCGAGTCTTGAGGCGGCCTTCGATGTAGACCTGCGAGCCCTTCTTCAGGTATTCGCCGGCGATCTCGGCCAGTCGACCGAAGAAGGCGATGCGGTGCCACTCGGTGGTTTCCTTCATCTCGCCGCTGGCCTTGTCCTTGTAGCGGTCGGTGGTCGCCACGCGGATGTTGGTGACGGCATCACCGCTGGGCATGTAGCGCGTTTCGGGATCGGCGCCGAGATTGCCGACGATGATGACTTTGTTGACGGATGCCATGCTGTAGGTCCTCCTGGTGCTAGTGCGGGTTGGGAATCAATCGCCTTTGGGCTGGTGCGCGCGTACATACGCCAGGCACGGTTCGTTGCGAACAGGCTGGTCGAAGAACACGCGCGTCGCCAAGGTGCTCAGCGTATGAAATGCCGCGGCATTGACGATCTGCAGGCGCTGCAGCGTTGCTTCGATTTCGTCGAAGCCCTCAGCTGCGGCATCTGTGAGCGCCTGCCGTTCAAGAACAGTCAGGTGCATGCCAACTTCTCCCGGAAAATCACGGACAGTCAGAAACGGCAAATCCGCTGGGTAAGCTGGCTCGCAGGCAGAGAGGGCAGACAGAAAATCGCCCGAGACACGACACCGCGCGAGGCTGGAATGGCAACGCCACTGCTCGTGAGCGCGCGCACGTTGGCGTGAGGCTGTGACAGCCGCAGCGCGCAACGTTGCACGCGCATACGGAGATGATGGAAGGCGGCGCGAATATTCGCGCCCGCTTTGGCTGAAAAGGCGAGTGCCATGGTTCATTCCTCTGTTGGGAAACTGGGGCTTTTGCGGTAACGCGCGCTTCGGTGGTGCAAACACCTTGGCGAGCGATTCGTTCAGATGACTATGGGCCGTTTTTCATGGGCGTGATCTGTTGAGCAGAAGGGTTCTTTTCAGGAAGACGTTTGCGCTTTAACCCACGACATTGCCGGTCGTGAACGTAAAGTTACGCGAGAACGCCGTGCCGTTGACGGTGCCGGTCAGAGTGACCGAATACTGCGTATTCGGCAGCAGCGGCGACGTCGGGTAGGCGACGGCCTGATATGCACCAAGAGCTTTGTTCGGGTCAGTTGTCGAATTCAGGATCTGAAGTGCAACGCTGCCTGACGGGCCAGTCATGGATGCGTTCTGCAGGATGATCGTGTCGGACGTGTTGCCCATCACGACAACCGGCGTGCCCCAGCCCGAGTTCGAGACGTTCGGCGGAGTGGGGCTCTCGCTTGTCGATTTATACGGCACACCGGTAACCCCTTGGCAGGGGAACGTAAGCGGCGTGTTGCTAAAAATCGAAGACTGGCTGACCAGCACGCTGATGCTTTCCCACGCATTCGTCCAAGCCAGACCACTGCTGGTAGATTGCGTTTCGTATTCCCCAATCCCCATCGTATTGGAAGGGTAAGCAACGATTGCAGCGTGGTACACCCCCGCCAGCAGGGAATTGACAAACATCTGCCCTGCTTGAGCAGCCGTAAAGCCGTTAGTTGTGATCGAAGCACCTCCGCTCACACCTGTGCTAAACGTGGAAGTCGGCAATCCTGCGGCCACCGCTCGATCTTGATAAGACGCACCGGTAAATCCAGTGCTTCCCGATGTTTCGCTATCCGATATGGCGCTGTTGAGGCCCATGTACTTTGCATGGCTCTGTGCTGCCTGATCCAGTACGGTGTTCTCCTGCAGCGCGGGAATGCCGCACTGGGCACGGTATTGATTGAGCAGATTGAAGGCCGTGATTTGCGCGCTGCCGCTCGTGTATTGAGGCGTTGATAGCGTGCCAGTTACGGTTTGCGACGTCGATCCTCCTGACGAACTTGAAGATCCGCTTGTCGACGAGGAAGTGCTACTGTCTCCACCGCCACCACCGCACGCTGCGAGTGCGGCAACGAGGGAGAGCGAGGCAAGCGACTTGGTGATGCAGATTGTTTGGCTGGTGTTTCGCATTCTTCTTCTCCAGTTGAGCTTTGGCGAGAGGCGACCTCTCTGGGTGTTCATGATATCATCGTAGCATGCTATCTTGCTATCAGCGAAATATATTCGCTCTCAAATTTGATCAGGACAATCATGACTGAAGACAAAAAAGGGGTATTGGTTCGCCTACCGCAGAAACTCCACCAGGACTTGCTGCGCGAAGCTTCACAGGAATCTGTGAAGCGTGGCGAGACTGTTTCGGTCCCACGCCTCATCTTGGAAATTCTTCAGGCACGGGCCAAGGCGAAGAAATGAGGTAACTGGCGGGTCTGGTTAACTTAGCCCACGCCACCACCACATGCCCACGGGTTGTTGACAAAGAAGACACGCGACAAGTATTGGGTCGCGGTATTCGGGTCCGAAGGCTGGGGGATGTACATCGGCTGATAGTAACGAGCGTAGTTCTGGTTCATATATGCCGCTCCATTGCTGAACATCTGATCCCAAGTACCAGAGAAAGACTGGCTCCAATCGGGATTGCTTGCGTCATACGTCCCGTCAGCATATGTATTGAAGGCCCCAAGGGTTCCGCAGCTGTTGGTGGTGGCCGTTGCCACAACCACGTGACCTGGCGGCGGTGACGGTGGAGCAGGCGGCGGAATTACCGCGCACACCGGCTGGCTCCATGCTTCCCCGTTCCACACAGGAGCTGATGTTTGGGTGCTGCCCGCCGGGCACGTAGGCGCGGGCGGCGGATTGTTTGTCAGACATCGCAGCAAGCCGCCATGACTTGGCGACGATCCCCAATGATCGCCCGGATGACAATCCGCGACTGTGAACGGTACGGCTGGCAATTTAACCAGCTGCGCTTGAGCCTCACCGAATAACGCGGCGCAGATCGCAGCGCAGGACAACACCGTCAAGGCCACTTGCTTCTTGCACATTTCTCTTCTCCTCACACGTTCGGTCAATACTGACAGCCCGTTGTCAGCGTACCCACGAGCTGGCCACCAAGATTTCCGGTGTCGTTCCCGCTGTACCAGGTCGACGACGAGCGGGCCGATGCCTGCGCATACCAGACCGCGCCTTGGTCGATAGCGGTGAAAAGGTTTCCTTCAATTGGCGGATTCACATAGCCGGTATCGTTCACAAGGAATGTCCCCGGCGTATACATGGCCCAAGGCGTGCCGCCGGGACAACTATCTTTGGCGAAGGTCATACCGTCAGTAACATTTGTGAACTGGCGATTGATCGCGAATCTGCCCATCGCATTGTTGATCGCCACATATTGATTGTTTTTACAGATATAACCGGCATTGGTTGCATCTGTGGCGATCTGACCGTTGTTGTTGCAGGGCATGCCATTGGTGACGTTAGCTACTGCGGTGCCAATCGGCTCCCAGACGCCGGTGCTGGCGCTGCAGATCACTAGGCCGGTTCCCGTCGCGCTGGTGCGAATAGCACCGGCGCTTGCGCATGCCGTGTTTGGGGCGCCAGTACCGGTCAGATGCGCCTGTGTGGCGTTCGCATTGCCGATGTTGTTGATGTCGTTGCCCGTCATGTCGAGCGCTGTCTGCATCTGGTTGAGTTCCGGGTGTCCAGGAACCTGTACCCGGTACAGATAGTTGTTGTTGACCTGTGCGCCGCCAAACGCCAACAGCGAAGCCAGGTGGCCGCTTCCAGGGTTCGTGTAACCGGTGAGCGACACACGCCAGCCGCCGAACGCGCCATAGGCATTGTTAGGTGTCATGGTGGCGTCGCCCAATTGCCCGGTGTAAGGCACGAAACCACCTTGCGCTCCAGCCTGCGCCGCGATCTGCACCAGCTGCTTGACGTCGGTGACCGCCCGGCCGCCCTGTGTGGTCACAAGGGATTGCAGCGTGTTCGCAGACGGCTGCAGCACCTGTAGTAGCCAGGTTTGACCGAAGGCATTGGTCGACGAAAATCCCGCAGGCAGATATGAGGGGGTTGAATTGATCAACGTGGCCGTGGTCACCGACACCGGCGTAGTAGCTGTAGCCTGAGCCACGAGCGTAGCGGCGTTGTCCTGCACGTACTGCTGCGCAGCTTTGTTGAAGACGAGCATCTGGCTCGCCACGGCCGCAGTTTGCACGTTAGTGACACCGACCTTGGCCCATGTCGTGAAGCCGGCAAGACTTAGCATCGACAGCACCAGCGCGACGATGTATCCCAATAGGGCGTCCATGAATCAATTCCTCAGGTAGTCGTTTGCACCCAATCAATCAGCGCGCCAACGGGAATCATGGTTGGCACGGCGTAGGTCACGCCGGTCATCATGTTCACAGCCGTGCCCTGCCTGCTGACCCGAAACCACGCCGCATTGCCCTGGGTGTTTTGGATCAAGAATCCCGCCGCGCCGGGTGCCACCGGCATATAGCCGTAGATGTCGCGGCCGCCGCCAGCGCGAGCAGCAGCCATGCATACCGCGCCAGCCGGCGTCGAGACGCCAGCTGGCAGTGCTGGTGAAATGCTTACGCTAATCAGGCCCGGCGTCGCGCTAGCTGTTGCCACGCAAGCCGCACCGAAGACCAGCGCCTGTTGTGCCGACACGTTGGCCGCGGCTTCCATGCGGCCCGGCACGCCCGCGCCGGGCACAGCCTGCGCGAGCTGCCAGGCCTGGACTCCGACACCCAGGAAAAAAAGCACTGTGATGATGGGCAGCATCAAGAAAGCCATGGCGCTGACTCCAGCTTGTGAAACATCATGCTCACTGGAACGTCACGGAAAACGTGGCCGTGGCGCTGCAGGCCGCACCAGCAGTGACCTGATCCGGCAGGTTCGCTTGAGTAAAAACCTGACCGTTGATGTCCAGTGATACATAGTCCTTCATGCCGGTGGCTACCTTCACGCATTGCGAGGCAGTCTCGCTGCCGCCGCCACCGAAGCCGACCACGCCTTGCGAGGCGTTATTGGTCGAAGCAAGCGTGACCGGGTTACCCCATGGATCAACGACCGTATTGCCACGCACCATGTCGGTCGGGAACATACCGCCGTTGATCATTGCCGGAACGTTGGCCGTGGTGAAATTTGCATAGCCGTTATTGCTTTGTGAGAACCCTGCACGGGCATTGGTAATCATCTGCGCGACGTCGTTGACTACCACGCCCGCCTTGTGATTTTGGAAGCCGTTGTAGCCCGCGTAGGCGAGTCCGACGAGCGCCAAGAGCGTCAGAACAATGGCGATAATGTTTCCGAGAAGACGATCCATGAATAACCTCTAAAAGTGAAATCACGCCCGAGCCATCAGATTTGCCCCATCGCGGACGTGAGAATCGATGAAAGCGAGTTGGCGCCAAGCTGCAGCACCACGAAAGCGAGAAACATGAACCCCGTGAAGACCGCCGACATCAACATGCCCCGCGCGAGCAGTTGCCGCTCGATGACTTCCGCGTACTGGCGCACGGCCACGGCGATCTTGTCGGTGAAGTCGTCAAAGCCGGCGTAGGCGCCGATCTCATCGATCAAGTCCGGGGATGGAAAGCCGTACCCGGTAGCCCGCATGGCTTCCGGTAGGCTCAGGCCATCAATCAGCCCATTGCGGATAGGTTTCAGACGCGAGGCAAGCCACGGCGAAGCGGACGCAATCTGGTTGTCCAGCGCCACCGTGTCTGGGATGCCGGCGCGCAATAGCGCGACGAACGACAGTAACCAGGTGAAGCCGGTGATTTCCCGATACACCGTGAAGGGGAACAAGCGCCTGTCGCAGAACGCGCGCGCGGGTCCAATCCAGCGCGGCAGCGCCCACCATGACCAGACGGCATAGATCAGCAGCCCGCCGAAGCAAATCGGTGCCGGCCAGCCGACGGCGAGATCCCCCATCAGGTACATCGCATAGGCCCAGTCGGTCCACTTGGAGAGCGGCAGCACGTCCAGGAACTGCGGCACGATCGAGGCACCAATCAACAACAGCACCGCGTACAAGCTAACCAGGTAGACGGAGGGTGCGAAGAAACTCGCCTGCAGCTTCTGACGTAGGCGCGTGGTGAGATCACGCACTTCCATCACCAGGCGCATGGAATCCGGCAACTGGCCGGCTTGGTCGCCGGCATCGAGCACGCTGCGCTCCAAGTCCGAAAGGTCGTCGCCCAAAGCTAGAACGAAGGGATCGCCGTCCACCACCCGTCGCGCAACCTCATCGGCGGCCTCTGCGGCACGCTTGCGCCCACGGCGCGCTAAGCGCGTGCTGAACTCCCCAAGCACCTGCGAAAGCGTCATCCCGTTATCTAGTTGCGACGAAGCCTGTTGATACAGGCGCCGGCGCAGCGTCCACGACAGGCCGCTCATGGTGTCACCTCCGACGTTTCGTCCGGCGGCAGATCGATTTCATCCCGCATCGGAATGGCATCGACTCGGCGCTGGGCATCGCGAGGGTCCAGCCGGCCCGCGAGCACAAGATCGATCGCGTGGGCAATCATCGGCTTATCGGAGCCGGCACGCCGGCGGTGGTTACGACGTGCTACCAACACGCCGTGCTCGATGCAATCCTGCATCAGCGCTTCGCTGGTCACCACCACCTCGGCCACTGCTTGCTCACCAGCGATGCCTTTGCCGTCGCAGTGCGGGCAACCCGTGCCGCGCACGCGCACGCCGGACAAGTCCCCCCAGGTATGCAAGGCTCGCAGCATGTAGGCTGGCAACTGTTCGCTGGCCTGATCGAGAGGTACACTGCAGTGCGGGCACAGCATCTGCACGATGCGCTGCGCGATCAGGCCGATAATCAGGTTGTGGTTGCAGATGATTTCCAGTGACAGCCGCACATGGTCCATGCCCATCAACCGCGTGAACGTCTCGAATGGGTCAGTCACGTGCAGCGTGGTGGGCACCTGGTGCCCGGTTGCGGCGGCCTGCAGGGTGGCCTCGCCCGCGTCCGCGTCGCGGATCTCGCCGAGCAGGACAACATCAGGGTCCATGCGCAGCGTCTTGGTCAGCATCTGCGGAAAGCTTTTGCTGTCGGTGACGAGCTGGATCGCCCAGTTCATCGGGTATTCGGTGGGGTCCTCGATGGTGATCAGGCGGTCATGCGGGAGCAGGCGCGCCCGTTCCCGCGTGTATTCATAGAGCGTGGTAGTTTTACCCGAGCCCGTAGGGCCGGTCACGATGACAGCACCCATCGGGCGATGCATCAGCCGTGAGACGAGTTCCACCTGCAGCGGCGTGTAACCCATCTCTCCCAAGCGGAAAGCGCCCGGTGGCGCTTTGGGCGTGCACAAATCCAAGCGCTTCGCAACTTCTGGGGAGCCCTCGGATTGCGCCGCAAGATCACGATATTGCAGACGTGCAACCAAGAAGCCGCCACCGGACTCCACCGGAAATGATGGCCCTCGAATAATCCGAACAGAGGTGAGCCCCGTGCCGGGCAACGCTTCACCTGTGATCTGTGCATTCTGGAAGTTCAGCGCCTTGTAGCTGTCCTCCTTGATGGTGGCCAAGCCCGAATACATAGAGCGCGTCAGGCGTTCACCTTCCTCGCGGCGCATCGACATCGAGGCGACTGTCCACAGATCGCCCTTGATGCGGATCTGGACCTCGGTGTGGTCCTCGCGCACCAGGATGTGAATGTCAGAGGCGCCGACTGCGGCAGCATCGGCGATCAGTTGACGCGCCTTGGCCAGGGTCTGTAGATCGGTATCGTCCAGCCGCCCGGCATTGGCCAACTCCCGGCGCAGCGCCGCCAGGTCCTGAGCGGAGGCTTTTCTGACCTGGGGCGTGGCACCCAGGCGCCGTAGCGCGGCTTCCCATGCCAGAAAGCGCGGGGTGCCATAGTGACGTGCATCCACGTGCACGACAAAACCCTGCGCGGCCAGCACACGTTGCACCTGTTCGGACGATAGGCCGAACGTCGGCGCCAGGTATTCGACATACCCACCCTGCCCCGCAGCCCGCTGGCGCAGTGCCTGGGCCTGGCCTGTAGAGAGCAGGTTCAGATCAACTGCGATCTGTTCAAAACGCGGGCCGAACACTCGCGGATAGACGACGTGGGGTGCCAGCGCTTCGGGCGGTTCGGGCACCAAATTGGCCTTGTCCGTGGCTGCCACGGCACCGCCACGGCCAGCCTCGCCGGGATCGAGCCGCGCCGGTTTGCGAACAAAACGGTTCAGGAAGGCAAACATCAAATTCCTCCGTGTACAGGCGCCGCGCCTCGCGCGGTGTAAAGCGTGCCGTTGGCGGTCCATTGTTGAGCTCGCGCGTCGTAGCCCAGGTCGACTACGCGCAGGCCCGGCACTACATCGAAAGCCGCGGCCAAATCCAACCAGGGCGGTGCGGCCAGCGTGAAATTCGCCGTCACCTGAATCCAAGGATCGGGGGGTGGCGCATCCTTGTCCGCCTGCGCTGGCGAAGGCGGTGGATCGGTCAAGCGCAAAGTCAAGCCATGTTCCTGCGCGAGCATCCAGATGTTCTTGCGTGCGGCAGTAAGGGGGAGCACGTCGACATTTGCCGGCGGCCCAAAAGGCGAGGAGGCCTCACGAGAATGATTGGCCGACTGCCCGTCAGCCGAGAGTGCGCCAGGCGCATCCGCCGCAAGGCCGCCTTCTCGGTTCCACGATGTCTCGATGGCAATGCGGCCAGCTTCGGGGGCGTTACCAGGACGGGGCTTGCAATGCCAACTGGCGAGCGTCCAGCCACGCATGGCCAACTCCTGCTCGTGCCAGGCCGCCCGGCAGGCCTCGAAGAACATCGCCGGCGTGGGCTCGCGAAGCCAAGGTTGGATGCGTTGCTGGGCAGCAGCAGCAGCTTTACGCGCGGCCGCTGCCTTCTGGCGGGCCTGAGCCGCCAAGCGTTCGGCCTCTTGCTGTTGGTCATACAAGTACCAGCCGCCAAAGACAGTTCCCACCACAAGCGCAGTTGCCGTTACGGCAAGCGCGGCAGTCCGCCAGGAGCCAGACTGCACGTCGTGTAAAGCCGGCACGCTCGTGGCCTGGCGTGCAAGGTTGGCCAAGTCGTCTAGATTGCCCTCGATCTCTGTCCAGCCTGGTAGCGATTGGTGATAAGCGCGAATCGCAGCCAGTTCGCTGAGCGTGCCAACCTGATCGCCGCCGGCGATGACAGCTTGCCCCTGGCGTACTGCGATGTACCAGTAATGCTCGCCGCCCAGGTGATACAGGCCTGCCCAGGGTTGCGGATGCGCAGTGGCGACAATGGCCGCTAGAGGTCTGGCCCGTGACGGTTTGACGCCTGCGATTGGTTCACACAGCGCACTTTGAAAGGTGCCATGCGCATTCTTGAACGCTACGCCCCATCGCACGTTGGGCCCGAGCTGACGTGCCAGCTTGCGCAAGCTTTGTGCCTTTGGCAGGTTTTCCTCGTGTTGCCACGACAAACCAACTGCAAAAGCACCCTTCGCACCGGAAAAGGTAAGTGCGTGCGCCATGGTTAGGGCCTCAGAATACGCACACGCTTGCCGTTGACGATCTTGATGCCCGCGTCATCAACGCCAGCGACCTTCCAGCCGCCGTCAAGCGTGTCGCCAGCGCGTACAGGAATCGCCTGGCCGTTTACCTCCACCATCGCGGTGTACTTGCCGTCGTAGGCGTGCAGCGAAATCGCGCGCGGCCCTGCAGCAAGCGCGGATGCGGCCGGTGCAGCTGCGGGGACGGCCCCCTGTGCTGCTGCCATGGTGGCTGCCGGCAGCGGCGCGGCCAATCCCACGGCCGGCTCCGATTTACGGACCTCGGCCTGGTACTTGGCGATTTCGGCACGTGCTTTCCACAGCGGAATCTGCTTCTGCAGGTTGACCAACTCATCGGACTCGGAGCTGCGTGCACCTTGACCGAGCTGCGCGCCTGCGGCGGCGGCCGGGCGGACAGCTGACGACGTGCCTTGCTGTGCGCCGGCACTGGCCAGAGAAGCTTGCGGTGCTGAAGCGTTCTGCGCGCGAGCGGAAATCGCAATACCGGCCAGCAGCGCACTCGCCAAGACATTCATGAGGGTTCTGTTCATGTCGGAATCTCCCTTGGTTAGAGCAGGCGCGCAGTGATGACGACAGCGATCATCGTGTCCTTCTTCTGCGCATCGACGCCACCGCCCAGCAGCGGCATGTACGGCGAGCCGATACCGTTGTTGGTTGTGCTCGTGGATTGCTCGCGCATGCCAGTGAGTACCAGCGTTTCGCCAGGCCTGAGCCCCACCGACTGCTCGAAGCGCGCCAGAGGCATCGTTCGCAGTTGGACGGTCGACTGACTCGCACTGCTGCCCGAAGTAAAGGTTTGCAGCGGTTGAAGCTCCGAGATGGTCATATCGAAGACCATCATGATTCGGCCATTGATGACCTTGGGCCGGAAATTGCCGGTGAAGCCGGAGATGTTGGTAGAGGTTTGAATAGCCGTCGTAGAGCCGACGTTGCTGGCTAGCGTTGTTTGCGTGCCTTGCACGAAGTCCTGCAGCGTCGCGTCCTGCAGCGCAAGAACCTTGCCGTTTTGTGTGACGCCACCGCGTTGCAGAACCCGCGAGACATTGCCCAAGGTGGACAGCGCTTGGAGCGCGGCCTTGGTGCCGTCCAACTTGCCGCCGACGATGGTGGCGCCAAAGGTCATTGGCGATGCCGTGCTCGTTACGCTTGGAACACCAGCTCCAGTGAATGTCGCGCCGGTATGGCCGTTGCCGGACTTGTAAGCAAGCGACAGATTCAAACCGTAGTTGTCTTCCTGCGACAACCGGACTTCATAGATCTTCACGTCAATGCCGATCTGTTTGCCGAACATGGCGTCCAGACCTTTGACCCATTCTTCAAGGCGATCACATTGCGGCGGCGTGGCTGTGACCGTTACCGAACCGAGATGCTTGTCGGCCACCACTGTTGCATCTGCTCCTGCGATTGTCTTGGCGATCTTCTCCAGATTCAGCCACGGATCAGATACCACAGCGAGCGTCGCTGTCTGGCCGCCGTTGCCGGAACCGCTCGATGAACCGGTGCCCGTCGATGCCGTGCTCGTGCCGGACGATCCCGAGCCAGCCGCCCCAGTTGAGTTAGCCGAAATCGAGCCATTCATTGAGGCGACTTCGCCCAGGTCTGGCAACGGGAAGGTGCGCGTTTCAGTCTTGAAAAATGCAACGGTGCCGTCGCGGTAGCGATCCCACACGCCCCAGTGTGCGTCAATCGTTTCAAGGAAACCGCGCAGGTTGCCGGTATAGCTCAACACCAGTGGCGCGACCGCCGCGCTCGCCGTCGTGCCAGCAGAGATTGCGGCGCCGGTCGGTGAGAGTGGCGCCGCACCAGTGCCGTAGCTCGATGGCAGGGGGCCGTTCAAATCCGACATGCGTTGGGGCGCGTTCCCGGAGCTGGACCGGGCCATCTGGAGCGGGATAGTGGCGGCCGAAGCTTCGACGGTGGCACGTACGCCAACGTTCTGGGCGATCCAATCCGCCGCTTCAGTGAGACTAGCGAGCGACCCCTTGAACACCACCTGCTTGCTGAAAATCTCCGGCTGCGGTTTGCTTGCGCGGATCTTCTCGCCCATCAGCCAAGATCCATCGTGAATCCGGACTACCGGGCGGCTACGAGGTGCCCCGTCAAGCTTGGCCTGTGCGTCCGAAACGATTGCCGCTTGGTTCTCACGTACCTGCGTAATGCCGCAACCCTGCAGAGCAGTTACGGCGATCAGTGCTACCACCAGGGGCTTGATTTGAGGATTCCAGTTTTTCATTCGCCTACTCCTGCTTGGTGTACCACCATCACCTGGTTGCCTTTCCAAATGTCCGCTTGCACGTCGGCACCGTTGGCAGCAAGCTGCTCGATCGTCTGTTGCGCGGCGCGCGCAAAGTCGTTACCGAGAGGCTGATCGTTGGGAACGATCCAGCCGTCCGGCACATTCCATTCCACAGTCCAGCCCGCGCGTGCCGCCCACGCCTCTAGTTGCGCCTGCATGGATTTGCCCCTGACCAGTACGAAGGCATCAGCCGCCGGCGCGGGTGGCGAAACAGGTGCCACGGATGAGCGGGAGATTTCGGATGGACGCTTACCGTTCGGCATTTCAGTCGCGACTCCCGATCGCACTTGAACTGATTTACTCGGTGAGGCCGGCGTCGATCCGAGCAGTTGCCAGCCTTCTTCAGGAGACGGCTCCATAGCGCCCTTGGCATCGGCGATTCGTTGCCAAGTACCATCAGGCATTTCTTGCCAGTCCGTAGCTGCTTTGGCCTGGGCCGGCGCTGTTCGCGCCTGGGCGTCAACGGTCACGCCAAGGCCAGTCAGCAAGTAGAAGATGAGCATTGCTCGGTGGAATGGATGGAATGTGCGCATGGTTTTGAACTCGTTAGATCAGAGAGAAATCAAGGCAATGCCGCGCGCTGCAGCGATTGCCACCGCGTGTAGATCTGATTGGCATATCTGAGCTGCTTGGCGGGTGTCGTCGCGTTGTAGGCGCCAACCGCGCGCCATGTCGCGCCAAACCGGTCGATGTTGGCGTGCAAGATCCAAGCGCCCACATACGCGTTAATGCAAGCGTCGAGCAGCTGCTGCCGCGTGATGCCATAGCGGGCCAACCGTGGCAGATGCGCGGAATTGATTTGCATAAGGCCCAGGTCCTGCGAGCCATCACGATTTCGATTGATGGCCAGAGGATTCATGTGCGATTCATGCAGCGCGATGCTGCGCAGGAGCGCGCCATCGACGCGGTGGTACGCCGCTGCGTCGTCCAGGCAATCTGCGTGGGCAGTTGGAGACGACAGAGACAGAACCAGTAGCAGAATCGGGCCGAGGCGTTTCATGGGCGCACCGTGCTAGGCCGCTCATAGAAGCGCACCCGCGCAATGCGATCGACATGCACGACCTCGCCATCAGCGATAACAGCGAGCTGCCTTGCGATGCCATTGAGCCTGTAGTACCGGCCTTTGAGCGTGCCGCTGATCGAATGTCCATCGCCAAGCACCGAAACGCCGCCTTTGGGCTCGTCGAAGGCGAGATAGGTAGCATCGCCCTCATCGAATACCTGTTCGAGCCCAGTCAAGTTGCTGGCAGGAAATTGGTATTCAGTGCTCTGCACACGAGCGACATCGACGGCTTGACTGAAACCGTTCAGCGTGAACCGAGCTACTGGCGGAAGGCTCAGGATGTTGCCGCGCCAAGTAGCTGGAAGCAGGCGACCTTGCACATCTGTGAGGCGTAGATCCGCTGGCGGTGCACCCTCGAAGCGGATTTCGGTGGCGCCGCCTTTATTGTCCCGAATGGCGATGGCACCGAAGACTGCAGCCAGCATGGACCCCGTTCCTTTGCTGGAAGCCGCCGGCTGCTCGCCTACCTCGGAATTCGGAGTGGATCGGGTTGGGGCGCGATCAGGCGCTGAGAAGGAAATTGCCGTCGCCGCCAAAATGGTCGGCGCACGTTCTGGTGTCTTGGCCTTGCTCAGTTCACACAAGTTGGCTGAGCCAGGCCCCGCAGACACATAGGAGATGATGGCGCCTGGTTGCCCGTCACTATCAAGCGGGCAAAGGACGTTGGTGCGGGCGGCAGCGGGCGTCGTATGAAACAACGCCGTAGTAGAGAAGCATGCTATAAAGCACGCGCGCAACACTGCGCCCGCATTTGCTAGAATGCGGGAAGCCATGAGATCGTTCCTCTGTTGGGAAACTGGGGTAGGCTTTTGGCTAGGCCCGCCTTGGTGGTGCAAACACCTTGGCGGGCCGCTTTTTGCGCGGCTTGCTACGGACTTCTATTCACCGCGGACCTCCTAATGAGTGCAGAAGGCCACGATGCCGATCTGGTGAGTCGTGACATTCTTCATTTCTTCCCTTCCCGATCGCCGTCTCGACTCGACTGCGCCTCGGGGTCAGTCTTCAAAACACTCCCCACCTTGCGGGGCGGGTGATCAGCCAGAACCAATTCATCCCATGCCACCTTTCGCGGGTAGCGGGCGCGGAAGAACTTGAGCCACGCTCTTGGGATGTAGTTGCCTGTCTGCCATTGGTAGATGCGGCCCTCTGTCAAGCCGGTTAACTTCACCAGCTTCGGGACCCCCCCAAGGGCGGCAATCAGTTCTCGTGCGTTCATACGCCCCGATCTTAGAACACTAAGGAAATAAACTCAATAAGCAAAGGGTGTAATCGCTTAGTTTTCTAAGATGCTTAGCGAACGAATCGAAACCATCCTCAGAGAGACAGGGACCAAGATCGGAGCTCTCGGGGAAGTGGCTGGCGTCTCTAGCGGGACGGCGAGCATGTGGTTAACCGGTCAGATCAAATCTATAAAGCTTCAGTACGCGATAAAAATTCAACGAAAGTACGGCTACAACGCTACCTGGATCGTTCTTGGGGAGGGGCCTAAGACATTGATCCCTCAGTCGAACAACCTGTCGCCCAGCATCCAAGCGCTTGCGCTTCGAGTGGGCGCACTCAGCTCGCAACGTCGAGCCCGCATCGAAAGCATCATCTCTGCGTGTCTTGTCGATGCCGAGCAGTTGGACAAGCTCGAAGCCATCGAACAAGGCTCGAACCCTGTCTTAGCTGCAGAGGGTGCCCGTCGTTTGTCCGAATAGGTGCACTTCTCTGACTGGTCGGTAAGTTCCGCCAGATTTTTTACTCCCCCACGCGCGAGTCGGGTGGCTTCGCGCGTTCGCAAGACATTACCATAATTTCCTATGGACGCGAAGCCGCATTTATTATGGTGGGTAGCACGCTAGCTTCATGAGATGCCTCTCTATGAACGAATGCAACTCATACGCAGCGAGACCGCTGTTTCAGTCGCTGCCATTGCCAATGCTGCCGGCGTTTCTAAAGCGCTGGTAGAGCATTGGCTGAGCGGCCATGTCCAAAAAATTAGACTGGAGCATGCCATTGGCATCCAAGATAGATACGGGTACAACGCTATCTGGATTGTGCTTGGCCGAGGCCCTAGGGAGCTCTCCACGTCGTCCATTTCGGACCTGCGCGAGGAGGTCCAAAGTTTCGCCCGCCGGGCCGCAAAGCTAAGCCCAGCAAGCTTTGCCAAGCTCAAAGGGCATCTGGCAGACTACGAAAAAGTGGATGCGTACGATGCGGCAGCGATCGCCGCTACCAAGGACTTGATAAACGCCGCCTAGTGCGGGTGAAGTAACCCCATACTGCCTAAACTGGAAAGTTTACAACAATTGGTTCTCGCCACCGCGACCCCCCATTAGGAGGGTTTTCTTTCATACGGACTCAATTGCAAAAAAGAGTCAACGAATATTTTCCGTTGTCGAAGAACAACAAATACATTGATATTAAAAAATATCAATTCTGATTTTCATGGTGTTTAATTCTGCGCATGTCGGATACTCCCTGATTTGCGCAAATGAATATGGCGCACTTAATCGGAGCGCTACAGCTTAATCTAGCCTAGCTGACATCGACTCCAGCCTGCTGGCCTACGTCGCTGTGGGAACGTGTCGGCTGCTGCCGCCACTCGCCCACCTGCTGGCGGGCGCCCGGAAGGCGATAACTCAATTAAGTTGAGTAAATACACACCAGAAAAGGAGCTGCCAATTGGAACAGCAAAAAGAGCCCAGCCTTGTCCCCGTCCTGGCCGTGATTGGCGCCCTACTCGTCGCAGCGTTGCTCGCAGCCCTCTACTACCGCAGCATAGAAGCGCAGAAGGCTCGTGACCGGGAAATCGCCGCCAGCCTTGCCAGGCAAAAGCAGGCTGAAGAGATCAACCGCCAGGAACAGGCCGTCATCAAGAAAGCCCCGCCACTGAAGCTGCTGCGCGACTGACGCAACCCCAGCTCAACTGAGCTGAGGGTTCGAGTGCCTCAGTCGATCAAGCGCAGTTGGCCGCGACGCTCTAGCTGCTCGCGGTCGTCCTGGTCGCTGCAGGGCTTTGCCCGCAGACGGGAGGTGCCGCAAAACGTGCAGGTCCAGGTATCGGCCGCCTGGCCGGCATCGAATGGAGTGAGCTGAACGGTAGCGCGAACGTGATCGCGCAGGACACCGCAGGTGGTGCAGCCGATCCAACGTGTGGCGCCTTGCACAGTGCCGCGGCTGACCGTCATAGATTCATCAGAAGCCGCAGCGCATCTTCCACGCGGCGCAGCTGATTCGTGTTCAGCGTCGTGATGGGCTTGTCGCCCATCAGGCGGTCGTTCGAGATCGCGCGGATCTGGTCGATCAGCAGATCGGTCGCCTCGTCGACGGCCTGGCCCGGCAGGCGGCCCAGCGCGACGCGCAGCGGGAAGCAGTCCTCGCGCTCAACGTCCGAGGTGCCCGGGATGACGATGGTGGTCGCGTGGCCAGCATCGTTGAGCAGGTTGGTCTGAATGACAAGAGCCGGGCGGTTGCGCTTGCCCGGCTCCTGCTTGTGGGTCTGCGGCTCGAAATCGACGGCCCAGACCTGGCCGCGTTTGACTTTAGGCGAGGCCATCGGCGATCGAGCCCTCGATGGCTTGGTTTTCCGCCAGATGCTTGGCCGACAGCTTGCGCGACAGCGCAGCGATGCGCTCGGCCATCATGCGCTCGTTCTTCTCGCGCACGGCTTCGCGGATGTAGTCGGAACTCTTCAGGCCGGCCTGCTCGGCCAGCGCGCGCGTCTCGGTGACAAAAGCGTCGCCGGCGCGGAAAGACAGGGTGTGGGCTTGCATGTTTCCCTCCATGGGCATGTCCTGACCGAATATTAGCAGAAAACGTAATACGAAGATGTAAGACAAAAACGCATACGCTTGGTTCGCCCCTTGCCGATAAATGCTATTATCGGCATGGCGTTTTAGCCGCAAAAGCGGGGTTTTGCAGAAAATAGGTCGTAATTTTTGTGTCGCTTAGATCACACGATAAGTGTGCACCGGAGGCACCGCATGAAGATGAACGGCCGTTACGGCCCCCTTCACCCCCAAGCCGGAACAGGCGCCGCACTACCGCAAGCGGCAGCGACGACAGGAAGCGGCCGGTCGCTTTCTACGACGAGATCCACTACGCGCTGCGCTACAGCGGTTGCTGTTTGCCCGAGTGCGAGGCCCAGCTGGAGCAACGCGAGCGCGCGAGCGAAGAAGATTCAGGCACGCCAATTGAGTAGGTGAGTTGATGAAAAACTCAAATCAAGCCATCGATGTAACCCGTGCCCAGTACGCCGCCATACGCGCCTGGCTGCAGGGCGTGGCGGCGGTCGACGTGGCCGACCGTTGGCTGTCGGCCGATCCCGACATCGAGTGGACGGAAAGCCTGGCCCTGCGTGCGCTACGCGCGATTCGCGCCACGCTCGCGCAGCTGGCGCTGCGTCATGAACAGGAAGCGCTGGCCAGCCTGTTGGCCACCGGGCCGCGCTCAACCACGGCGTTGAACCAGGTGCTCGCAGGCCTGCGGCGCCTGGAAGAATTGGGTACGCCGGCACCGGCGACCAAGCACGACGTGCGTTTGTGGTTTGCTGCACCACTGGCACGCCGGCTGCAGGCCGCCGGCGTGGCCA